>NZ_JBVHLU010000010.1:0-168936 GCF_055558835.1 Embleya sp. NPDC025285 | reverse complement strand
CACATCCAAAACCATCCCGCGCTCCTCAACGGCTTCCTCGCAGCAACCGACCTGACATGACGAACCAACAACAACCGAATCCGCAAAGCTCAGTAGTTCACGTAGCTGGAAGGGAGCTTCCAACGCCTCGTAGGCACGCTCTCGCGGAACGAGGAGGGCGCCCGCAAATCGGTGGGCCTCTTGCTCTGCGAGCTTGGGAGAGATGTGTCTGCGCGCGGGATGGAGCACCAGATGCCCGAGTTCATGGGCAATGGTGAAGCGCTGCCGGTCGCCACTCGATGCGCTGAAGTAGCTGATCAGCGACGGGTCTTCCGTGCCTCGCCAGCACGAGGCGCCGAAATGTCCGATGACGCGGTCCTCGGCGTTACCTCCGCGATCGAGAAGCATCATGGGCACAACCGGGATACCGGCTCGCTCGCAGGTGCGGGTCAGATGTTGCATGACGGAGTCCCGCGCGATGCCCAGGGCATCTCGTGTTTCCTCCGCAAGGCGTTCGATGTCGTCCCCGTCGAGGTCGCCCTCGGCGCGTGGCAGGACGGCTCGCCGCATGCCGACCTCGGTGAGCAGTCGGGCGGAAACCCCGTATGCCTCGCGGACGGTGGCGCTGACACGCTCGACCTCGGTAACCGACGAACTCGCCGTCTTGCGGAAGGCGAGGGTATCGGCCGGGAGGTCGTCGGGATCCACCTCGAAAAAGGACCGAGGGGTTCCGGTTGCGGCACACACGGCATCGAGCACGAGTGTAGGAGCCGGCAAGCATGTCCTCGGGCGACACCGCATCGTTCCGCCGGCCGAGCTGGGCGCGGGCTTTGACCGCAGCGTCGAGCGTGGTGTCGTGCGAGTCGTGCATCCGTCCGACGCTACCCGCCGGATTCGACACCGGGCTCGTGGGCGCGGCCGGCGTCCGGGTGGCGGCTACCGGACGCCGACGATGGTGACCGTCACGTGCGTATCGGTGATCACGAACGTGGCGATGCCCTCGACGCAGAACGCGTACTCGCGCATGTTCGAGGATCGCGTCGGGTGGCCGACTCGCCACGGGTCGGACGCGAGCTGCCGAACCATGCCGTCGTAGGCGGACAGGACATGGGAGGGCTTGCCCTTCAGCCACTGCTGGGTGCTGTACGAGGCGTCGACGCGGTAGCTCATCCGGGGTCTCCCCACTGGGTGCGGTCGGCGGGCACGGTGTCGACGGGCAGGCCTGCGTTGAGTCGGCGGATGGTCTCTTCCATCTCGGGCCAGTCCGGGGAGCGGCGCCGTGCGAGTTCGCCTTGCCACAGGGGCAGCATGTCGGCGAGCGCCTGGAGGTTGCCGTTGGCGTTGGCCTCGTTGAGGGCGGCCTGGTATTCCTCTTCGAACTCCATGCGCAGGTCGTCGGGGAGTTCGGCGCGTAGCTCTGCGGGGGTGGCGTGTTCGGGGCCGCCGAAGCCGATGGTGTGCTGGGGCCGGCGGGGGTCGGTGGTCTGCTCGTCCATGCGCCCAGCGTGGCATCGCTGCCGCGGTGATCGGTAGCCGGCGCACTCGCGTGGGGTACGCGACCCGGTGTGCGCCCTGCGGCTCCGGGGTCGCCGCCACCGCAGTGGGTGGGGGATCCGGTTGCCCGGTTCCGGCCTGGCCCGGCAGCCGCAGGGGGCTCGAATGCTACGACTCGCCCATGGCCTCGCGGAGCCACGTGAGCGAGCCGGTCTCCAGCAGCTCGGCCGCGATGCGCTTCGCGGACTCGGTCCGAATCCGCTTCTGGGAGTTCACGATCCAGCGGTCGACATTCTTGTGCCCCTGGTCCTGGTACTCGATGGCCTGGACGAGGCATTCGAGCTTGTCGGCGTCGCCCGCGCAGATCGCCTCGGGTGTCTCGCGGGACTCGTACTCGCCGATGATCGACCGCATAAGCGCGCCCAGAGCGGCCGGCATGCCCTGGGACTGGTCGGCGGCGATCTTCTCCGCGTCGCCCTTGCCGACGTACTTCTGGCTGATGTGCGCAAGGTCCCCGGTGCGGGTCTCCCCAGTGTCGTGCCACACGCTCAGCAGCGCCGCCCGCGCCGGGTCGGCGCCCTCGAGTTCGGCGATGATCGACGCCAGGAGGGCGGCACGCCACGAGTGCTCGGCGACGGACTCCGGGTCCTTGACGCCGGCGATCCACCACCCGGTCCGCTTGTGCAACTTCAACGAGCCTGCCTCGAAAAGGAAGTTCGCCACCGCGCGGTCTTCGTCAGCCACCCCATGCCCCTTGCCTGTGGTCTACGTCCTCGACAGGCGGATGGCGTAGCGGACTCCGTCCAGCTCGCGCCGCGCCTGCGCGGACAACGTCCCGCCATCCAACAGGAGATCGACCCGATTCCGCAGGGCGTCCGTGTCGACGCCCGCCGCCTGGAGGAGGTGGGGGCGGACCGCGAGGAGCGACCACAGGGTGTGGACGTACAGCTCGGAGAAGCCGAGCCCGGGCGTGAGGTGGTCGACGAGGTGCGCGAGGAGGCGCTGCCCGCACCAGGCACCGGGGGTGACCGGCGCCGCCATGAACGCGTCATCGCCGTGGAGCCGGGGCAGCTCGCCCACCCAGTAGGCCCAGTAGTTGAGGTTCGCGGTCTCGCCGGGGTCGCTGTCCACGAGGGTGCGCTCGATGAACCGCGTCATCCTCTCGGTGTCGCCCTGGCGCACTGCGACGGACGCCACGGAACGGGCGTCGAGCCCGTCCGCCAGCCAGCCCTGGCTTCGCCGGCCCCGCTGCTGGTGCTGTATCCACGGCGTGGTGTCCGGGGCCGGGTCGTAGCTGACGAGGTAGAGCGCCTGTCGGCGGGTCAGGATGTCGGCCGGTCTCGTCGCAGTCTCGGCTGCGCGGCGGACCGCGGTGAAGAACGCGCGACAGCTGGCGGCGGGGAGTTCCGGACTGGTGGCCACCGGGCCGCGGCGTTTCGGCTTGGGGAGGGCGTCGAGCGTGGCGGGCGCGCGGCCGGTGAGCGGCCAGGTAAGCATCTCGACCACGTTGCGCTGCAGCACGGTGGAGCCGAGGGGGTGATGCGGTCCGGCGGAGCCGCCCTCGAGGACGCCTGCCAGGAGGACGTCCGCTTCCATGGCCCGGTCGAGTGCGGTGAGCAGGTCGGGCGAAGCGCCCGCCTGGAGCAACCGGTTGCGGTAGACGAGCATGTGGCCGACGGGTACGGCGGTGATCGGACGGCGCCCGGTCTCCCATGCGGCGACGGTGTCGACGCTCACGCCGAACTGCTCGGCGAGGCCCTCCTGGGTGAGTCCGGTTTGCTCGCGGATGCACCGCATCACGTACCCGGAGATGACGCCGCCGCGGGTCCGGCCGGCGGAACCCTGCGTGTCGGTCAGGGTTTCGGTGGGGGCGGGGGTCATGGGCCCTCCGGATGGCTCGACAACCCGTACCGGCGGTCACTGCCGCGCCGTTGGGGCTGCTCGTAGCGTTGCGGTATCAGTTCACTTAGCGTAGAGGCGAGCGATCATGATCGTCACCGAACAGCCCGATCGGCCGTGTGTCACTGCGTCGGGTGACCCGCACCGTCCGATCCGAGCCGCGCTCTCGGACGGCAGGGTGATGGACATGACGCACGACGAACTCATCGCGCTCCAGCACGAGATCCGGGCGTACCTGCTCTACCCGGTCCCCGGTCCGCCGGTGCGGCGGATGTCGAACTCGGGCGGCTGAGCCCCGCCCGACGCCGCTCGCGATCGATCCGCGGCGGCACCCCCGGCTGTTCGCCCTTCGCCCGGCGGACGGCCCGGCCCGGCGGTGAGTATGACACCGCCGGGCCCTCGACTCCGGTCCTGCCGCCACCGGCGCGGTAGCGGGACCGGCCCCGTCGCCCGACCGTTCGCGGGCGACTCGGCCCGGTGGCGCTGGTATCGCTGCCGGGCCCCCAACGCCTCGCCCGGCCGGGGAAGATCGCGCCCAGCGCGCCGGCCGGGCGAGGCACCACCACTCACCGCCCGCACCACGGAGACGAGGCCATGCCGCAGCGCGACTGGAAGCTTCGCGAGTACACCTACGACCCCGACCTGCTCATCGCGCACTACGAGTTGCCCGACGGGTCGTACGAGTCCGAGACGCTCGCGATCCCCCCCGGCACGCTCCCGGCGCTCGTCCAGGCGGTCCTGGCGCACGCGGACCAGAACGAGCGCACCCACATCCTGCGCGCGGAGGTCAAGCGGAACGACGAAGCCATGGCCGCCAGATACAGGGCGATGCCCGTGCCGGACTGGCTGCCCGCGGCCTACCGGGAGGGTCACACGCTCCGGTAGGCGGGCCCGAGCCTCACCCGCCACCGGTCCGCCGGCAGCAATAGCTCGTCGACCGCAGCGGGGCAACCGTCCCGCGCGTACCTGACCACCCGCACGACAAGGAGGATCGATCCGATGGCGACGCCGAGCATGCCGGCCTCTCCCGGGGCTGCGGCCCGCGCCGACGTATCGGCGTGCTCGCCACTTCCGGGTGCTGACCGGAGGCGCCGGGTGTACCTGACGAGCAGGTGGCTCGTTCGGCCGTCGGGGTCGATGAGTTCGGTGCGTTCGCGCTGGACCCGGGTGCCGTTGGCGAGCCCGAGCAGGACGGCGACATCGCCTGTTGCGGCGGCTCGGGAGAGCTGCCGCTCCCCTATCTCGTGGGGCCAAGCTGCGGCCGGGTCGGTCAGGACTCCCACTGCTGGAGGATGCGCCACCGCGGGCTGGTGGCGCTGTGTCCCCTCGGCGAGGCCTGCGTCGCGGAGGACTTCGAGCGCGAGCTGCGCGACTCTGAGGCCCACCCGGTATTCGTCGGCGACCTGGCGACGGGAGGGCAGGCGATCGCCGGGCGCGAACTCGCCGGAGCGGATACCTCGGCGGAGCGCTTCGGCCACTCGTTGTGCTGTGGAACAGGATCATCACGGTCAACCTCACCGGCACGTTCCTGGTCACCCGCGAGGCGCTGCCCGCCCTCCTGGCCACCGGCAACGGCGTCGTGGTCAACTTCAGCTCGACCTCGGCAGCCTTCGCCCACCCGTACATGGCGGCCTACGCGGCGAGCAAGGGCGGCATCCAGTCCTTCACCCACGCCTTGGCCCTCGAATACGGCAAGCAGGGTCTGCGCGCCGTCAACGTCGCCCCCGGCAGCATCAAGTCCGGTATCACCGAAGCGACTTCGGGCTACCTCCCGGCGGACACCGACTGGGAGCTGTTCGCCAAGCTCTCGCCCATCCTGGCCACCGACCTCGAATCCGGCGGCGCCGCGATGGCCGGCCCCGACGCCATCGCCGGCGTCATCGCGATGCTCGCCTCCGAAGACGGCGCCTTCATCACCGGCACCGAAATCCGAGTAGACGGCGGCACCCACGCCTGACGGCATCCGGGTACGCACGCGCCTCCCGGCAACCGCGTACCCGGCCTCACGCCCCAGACCACGCAGCCACCGCACCCGCACCCGCACCCGCAGCGAATCCGCACGCCGCTCACACACAAACCTCAGCCGTCCGCCCCGACCCGTCGAGCCGGCGGCCCAGCCAGTGGGTACGGCCTCTCGACCGGCAACAACCGCTGAGCCTGCGCCGCTCGGCCCTCCTTGAGCAGCCCCGCCACCCGCCGCACCACCGGCGTCAGGTCGGCGATTCCGACGATCCACTCGTCGTTGAAGATCCGGATCACATCCCGCCCGATCCCGACCTGAATGCTGTAGTGATTCAACGCCGCGCCACGCAACGACCGTTCCGGATCCCACTGCACATGCACGTCGGCACCGGCCACCGACCCCTCGGTCGACACCGCCCGCCCGAGCGCGTCCTCGAACCCCGCCCGACTGATCCGCACGGCCAACACCCGCTCCTGGCCCGCCTTCCGCGCCCAATCACTACGGTGCATCAGCCACAGGAACGACGGCTTGACCCACGTCATCCGCCCAAACGAAAACGGCGCCACGAACCGCCCCTCCCGCAAAGCGGGTTCGGCAATAGCCGGTGCGTAGGCCTGATACACCACAATCGACGCGGCATCGAAATCGGCCCGAATCTGACGCAACATCACCATGCCCCGACACGCTGCCGGCCTCCCCCACCCTCAGCCACAGGTTTTCCCACCCGCCACCAACCCACCTCCACGATGTGCCATCTCTCACTACAACCTGTTGGCCGCGCCAAGTGTCACGCCCACCGCCAAACCGGGCACGGCAGGAAATCCCGGAAGCCAAACATAACTTCACGCCTCCCTCTCGCCACCTTCCGTCACCACGGCAAGTCCGCGGCCCCTCATACCCGTTGCGGGTGTCCCAGTCGCCTGGTTGCCTACCGCAGTCCGGTGATCCCGGCGACACGAGGAGTACACCCATGCCCCGTAGGAAACCCCGCACCAAAGGCCGTCGACTCTCCGCCCTGGCTGCCGGCGCCCTCGCCTGCGGCCTGCTGACCGCACCCGCTTCCGCCGCAGACGCCACCTCGGGCCCCACAAACCTGCGGATGAACCCGGTCCCGGTCAACGGCTCGACCGACAGCTGCGGTTACGTCGGCGCCCTGAACCCCACCGTCGGCACCATCGACCTGTTCGCCACCGTCGGCGAGCCCAACGGGCCACTGGTCGGTGCACACTTCGAACTCCACGAAGTCGGCAACGGCAACCCGACCACCTGGGACAGCGGTTGGGGCTCGGAGGCCTACGGCACCCACGTGGCCCAGGCGCGGATTCCCAGTACCACCCTCACCGACGGAAAAACCTACGTGTGGAGCGTCGAGTCGGGTCGCGCAAACCAATCCGACCCGGTCCGCGCCACAGGCTGCACCTTCACCTTCGATAAAACCCCACCGGGACTGCCGGTCGTCACGAGCCAGGACTTCCCGGAGAACGGCGGCGGCAAATACGCCGGACAACAAGGCGTCTTCATCTTCGACACCAGCACCGCCGGCCCCGACGTCACAGCGGTCGAATACTCGCTCAACGGGCCGATCCCGGTCGGCGGGGCGGCGCGCGCGATCTACGACGCACCTTCCGGTACCTGGCGAACCCCCGCCCTGACAGTCACCAACTGGGGATCCAACACACTCTCCGCGCAGACCGTCGATCGAGCGGGCAACACCTCGCAGCCGAGGCTCTATGCCTTCTTCACGCCGAGCGACCCCAACCCGCCCGCACCCAAGCCTGGTGACATCACCGGCGACGGCAACGTGGATGTGCTGCGCGTGGACGCAGGAGGCGCCGTTCGGCTCTACAGCGTGGGGGACTCTCCGGCGGCGGGCGGCCACCTCGCGTCGTCGGCCCGGCAGGGGCCGATGGACGACCACACCTGGACCGGTGCCCTGATCAGCCATCGTGGCGGCGAAGGGCGCACGGACGACCTCTACGTCTTCAGCGGCGCGAGCGTTTTGGTGTATCTCAACACGTTCGACGCGACCGACGGGTACTTCCTGCGTGAGAACGCCCTCGTCGTCAACCGCGCATTCCTGTGCACCGATCTCGCCCGGGCGGATCGGGAGTGCGTCGACTTCACGGACGATTGGTCACGGACAAAGCAACTCGTAGCCGTCGGTGACGCGAGCGGGGACGGACGCGACGACCTGTTCACCGTCGAAGAAGACGCCACAGGCGCGCAGGCATTGTGGCTGCACTCCGAGAACTTCCACCGGGCCACCGTCTTCGACCACATCGACCGTCGCAACCAGGAGTTCTCCTCCCCCGGTGACATCAACGGCGACGGCCTCGCCGACCTGTGGGCCCGCGACCGCACCGACGGCAAGGTCTACCAATACACCTCCGCCAAGAACCCGGACGGCACCGCCGACCTCGGCGCCTACAGCCGCACGCCCACCCTGATCGCCACCGGATTCGACACCACCGCCTACCCCCAGGTGTCCTCCGACGGCGACTTCGACGGCGACGGCAAGGCCGACCTCTGGGCCCGCGCCGCCAACGGCAACGTCTACACCTACCCCGGGCAAGCCCCCGACACCAACGGCAACGTCTTCGGACCCGCCCAACTCATCGCCGGTAGCTGAGTCGAAGGACGGTCGGGGCCGCCGCCGATGGTGGTGGTGGCGGCCCCGATCCGACCAGGGTCAGCGGCTGACGTACTCGAAGACCGCGCCGTCCGGGTGGCGAAGCACCGCGCGGCGGCCATTCGGGGTGGGTGTCGGCTCGGCGATGGGTTCGGCGCCGTGGGTGATCAGGTCGGCGAACGTCGCGTCCAGGTCCTCGACGCCGAGGGTGGCGGCCACGCCGCTGAAGCGGGCCGCCGCCTCGGGCGGGCCGGTGAAGACCAGGAACGGTCCGGTGGCCGCCAACTCCAGTCCGGCGAAGGCGAATCGGGTTGCCGGTTCGCCGGTCAGCCGCTCGTAGAACGTGATCGCCGCGTCCAGGTCAGGTACATGTCGGCGCACAGTCACCGATGTGATCGTCATGGACGCAGTCTCACGCATACGCCCGAGGCACTCGCAAGGTGTCCTGGCTAGGCCCACTCGCGCAACGCACCAATCCGCCGAGCTCCCGCGCCGCACCCACCGCGCCCGCCCTCCGCGCTCCCGACATCCCCGCAACGCGCGCCCCCGCGAGGCGCGCCCGCGACGCGTCACCCCTCCGTGCGCCCGTACCGCTCCATCGCCTCCCTCACCACTCCCGGCTTCACCTTGCCCTGGCGGGCCAGCGCGCTCAGCGTGCGGATCGCGATCGATGGGGCGTCCACCGCGAAATGGGTGCGGGTGGCGGCTCGGGTGTCGGAGAGGCCGAAGCCGTCCGTGCCGAGTGAGGTCCAGTCCTGCCGGACCCACGGCGCGATCTGGTCGGGCACCGCGCGCATCCAGTCGCTCACCGCCACCACCGGCCCGGATGCCTCCGCCAAAACCCGTTCTATATACGGAACTTGGTCCTCCCCTGCGGCAAGCGCCTCGCGGCGAAGCTCGGTCCAGGAGGTCACCGACCACACCTGTGCCGACACCCCCCAGTCCTCCGCGAGCAGCCGTTGCGCCTCCAGCGCCCACCGCACCGCCGTTCCACTCGCGAGCAGTTCGGCGTCGGCGCCGACACCGGTGTCCGCGCCGGCACCAACGTCAACGCCCGCGCCCGCAGCCGCGTCGGCACCCGCGCCGGCATGTACTTCGGCAGCCACGTCGAGGACGGGCGCGCAGCGGTGGATGCCCCGCAGGATCCCCTCGGCCGCGTCCGGGCTCGGCATCGCCGGTTGCGGAAGCGGTTCGTTGTATACGGTGAGGTAGTAGAAGACGTCCTCGCCGCTCGGGTGTCCCGGCGTCGCGGTCAGCATCCGGCGCAGGCCGTCCCGCACGATGACCGCGATCTCGTACGCGAAGGCCGGATCGTAGGACATGCACGCCGGATTGGTCGACGCGATCAACTGCGAGTGTCCGTCAGCGTGTTGCAGCCCCTCACCGGTCATCGTGGTGCGGCCGGCGGTGGCTCCGATCAGGAAGCCTCGGCCCATCTGGTCGGCCAGTGCCCACAGTTGGTCGGCGACCCGCTGCCAGCCGAACATCGAGTAGAAGACGTAGAACGGGATCATCGGCCGCCCGTGCGTGGCGTACGCGGTGGCCGCCGCCGTGAACGAGGCGACCGCGCCGGCTTCGGTGATGCCCTCGTTGAGGATCTGTCCGTCCACCGCCTCCCGGTAGGACAGCAGCAGTTCGCGGTCCACCGCATCGTAGGTCTGCCCGTGCGGCGAGTAGATCCCGGCGGTCGGGAACATCGACTCCATCCCGAACGTGCGCGCCTCGTCCGGCACGATCGGCACCCAGCTCCGACCCACGACCGGATCGCGCATCAGTTCCTTGGCCAGTCGCACGAACGCCATCGTGGTGGCGATCTCCTGCTTGCCGGACCCCTTGAGCAGCGCGGCGAACGGCGCCTCGGTCAACGCCGGCGGCTCCGGAAGCGGGGTGAACGCGACGCGACGCGCGGGTACCGGGCCGCCCAGCGCGCGGCGACGGTCGGCCAGGTAGCGGGCCTCGCGCGAGTCCGGGCCCGGGTGCAGGTACGGCGGCAACTCGCCGTCGAGGTCGGCGTCCGCCACCGGCAGGTCGAGCCGGTCGCGCATCACCCGGAACTCGTCCTGGCGCAGCTTCTTCATCTGGTGGTTGGCGTTGCGCGCCTCGAAGCCCGGCCCGAGCGTCCAACCCTTGACCGTCTGCACCAACACCACACTGGGCCCGCCCCGGTGCTCGATCGCCGCGCGGTAGGCCGCGTACACCTTGCGCGGTTCGTGGCCCGCGCGGGAGAACCCGATCAGTTCCGCGAGCCGCGCGTCGTCCAGGTGCGCCGCCACGCCGCGCAGATCGGGATCGCCGCCGAGCAGGTTGTCCCGAATGTACCCGCCGTCGGCGGCCAAGTAGGTCTGGAACTGGCCGTCGGGCGTGTGCTCCAACCGGCGGATCAGCTCGCCGTCGTGGTCGCGCGCGAACAGATCGTCCCAGTCCCTGCCCCACAGCGCCTTGACCACATGCCATCCGGCGCCCGCGAACACGCTCTCCAACTCCTGGACCACGCGCCCGTTTCCGCGCACCGGGCCGTCCAGTCGCTGAAGGTTGCAGTTGATCACGAAGACCAGGTTGTCCAGCCCCTCGCGCGCGGCGAGGGTGAGCGCCGCGGTGGCCTCGGGTTCGTCCATCTCGCCGTCGCCGAGGAAGGCCCACACCCGGCTGCCCGAGGTGTCCTCCAGGCCCCGGTTGTGCAGGTAGCGGTTGAACCGCGCCTGGTACACCGCGGCCAGCGGTCCCAATCCCATCGACACCGTCGGGAACTCCCAGAAGCCGCCCAGGGATCGCGGATGCGGATAGGACGGCAGCCCACCGCCGCCCACCTCGCGCCGGAACCGGTCGAGCTGATCGACCGTCAGGCGCCCTTCCAGGAAGGCCCGGGCGTACACGCCGGGCGACGCGTGCCCCTGGAAGTAGATCTGATCACCGGACCCGCCGTCGGCCCGCCCCCGGAAGAAATGTTGGAAGCCGACCTCGTACAGCCAGGCCGCCGACGCGTACGTGGCCATGTGCCCGCCCAGCCCGTACCGGCTCGCCCGGGTCACCATCGCCGCCGCGTTCCACCGGTTGTACGCGGTGATCCGCTCCTCCATGTCCGGGTCGCCGGGATAGCTCGGCTCGGCAGCGGTGGGCACGGTGTTGACGTACGGCGTGCGCGTTACGGGCGGCAGGTCCAGGCCGCGGTGTTCGCCGTGTTCGAGCAGGCGGGCCAGCAGCAGGCGGGCGCGGCCGGGGCCGGCGGCGCGTACGACGGCGTCGAGCGACTCGATCCATTCCGCGGTTTCCTCGGGGTCCCGGTCGGGGAGCTGGTCGAGCTGCCCGCTCGGGGTACGGCTCGACGTGTGGTGTGACATCCGGGCCGCCCTCCTTCGTGTCGGTGAGGCTGCCGGGTGCGGACTCCCCGGGTGGAACTTCCGGGTCCGGACTTCCCGGTGGGGAGGTCCGGTGCGGACTTCCCGAGTCGGGACGTCCGGTGCGGACTCCCAAGGTGGGAACTTCCGAGACGGACATCCGGGTGAAGCCCCGCGGCGAAGCCTCTTCATCGCGTCCTCATTGCGTCTTCGTTGCACCTCCATTCTGCGCAATGATCGATCATTGCGCAAAGACGCCTGCTGCGCCCTAGACTGACCCGATGACCGAGCCGCCTCGCCCGACCCTGGAACGCCGCCCGCTCCGCGAGCAGATCCGCCAGTACGTCACCGAGGCCGTGGTCGCCGGCCGCTGGGCGCCCGGCGAGCGCATCGTCGAGCGTCGTGTGGCGGTGGAACTGGGCGTCAGCCAGGCACCCGTACGCGAGGCGCTGCGCGAGCTTGAACAACTGGGCCTGGTCGAGTCGGAGCCCAATAGGGGAGTACGCGTGCGCTCGTTCAGCGAGAGCGACCTACGCGAGATCTATCCGGTACGGGCCGGCCTGGAGGAGACCGCGGCGCGGCTCGCGCTGCCCCGGATCGACGACGAGCGGCTCGACGCGCTCGATCGGCACGTCGCCGCGCTGCACGCGGCCTCGGCGGCGGGCGACGCGAGCGCGCAGATCCGGCACGGAGTGGCCTTCCATCGCGAGATCGTCGCCGCGTCCGGCAACGCGCTCCTGCGCTCGGTCTGGGAGGCGCTGGGCATCGAGGTCTGGACGACGCTGTCGATCCGGGTCTACCGGATGGACCTGCACGAGAACGCCGCCGACCACGAGCCGATCGTCGCCGCCTTCCGCCGCCGCGACCCGGCCACGAGCGACCTGCTGCGCGAACACGTACTCGGCTACGGCGGCTGTGCGCTGCTGCCGTAGGCCGTCCGATCGCACCCCGTACCCCGTACCCACCCGCACGCCGGCCCGGACCACCCACCGGTTCGGCCGTCGCGCGGGCCCGACCCGCGAGACCGCCCGCCCGGCCGCTCGCCCCGACGCTCGCGGAACCGCCCGCCGGACGCTCGGCGCAGACCGCCCCGCCCCGCCCGCCCCGCCGCACCCTCAGCGCAGCAACCCGCGCTCCGCCCGCATATGCGGCGCGACCACATTGCGCGGCCGATTGAACAGGATCACCGTCGCCTCGACCACCGCGACGGCCAGCAGCACCAGGATCGCGACCATCGACAGATAACCCCAGAACGCGGCCGGGCTCTCCCCCTCCGCCGCGAACCACGGCGACACCGCGATCACGACGGACACGCACCACATCTGGATCGCCACCAGCGCCATCGCGCGAACGAGCCCACGCCGGGCCGGGTCACCGAGCGGCAACAACCGAAACGCGAGCACGATGTCGTCGGCCACCCGCGCGCTGCGCCAGATGTCGGTGGTGCGATTGGTCAGGCCTATCGAGGACATGAACGCGAAATAACTCAGCCACAACCGCATGCGTAAGCACCTCGTCCCCCGCCGACCCGGACCACGACCCCGACCTGCGGCTCAGCGCCACACGGGGTCGGGATCATTCTCGCGCAGAACCTTCCGGACGCGCGCAGCGGCTCGACACAAGCGGACCGGCCGGGCGGCACAACTCGGCGCATACCGGACCGACCCATTCGCGCACCGACCGAGCCGAATCGCCTAGTCGGTGACCGGGTTGCGCCGCTCGCGCTCCTCGACCGTGCGCCGGTGCTCCTCGACGTTGCCGGTCAGCGCCTCGGTACGGTGCCCGCGCGCGATGTAGTCGAGCACGATCGCCTCGATCGCGTCCTGCGCGTTGCGCACGCCGGACAGGACCATGACCTCGATCACGACGTTCGCGTCCAGGCTGATGTTGACCTTCGCCATCGACGGCTCCCTCGACTCGACCCGCTCCACCCGAACCCGACGCCCGCCGGCGCGACCCCACGACCACACGACCGCGCAATGGCACATTCACAGTCCACACGTCCGCGCGACCGGTCCCGCTCGGGCACCGGCCTGGCCGCCGACCACGCACGTGTCACCCGTGCGTCACCCACGCGAGGGGACTCTATCGGCCGTTAGAGGGGTTGGCGGTGGCGATGCGACTGAACCCACCCGCCGAGGTGGATGCATCGGGCACGTGCGCTCTCGCGCGGCCCCCGCCCCCGTGTCGAAGGCGAGTCGGATACCTGTGACCTCGGAAGACCCGCTCGTCGTCCTCTCCGGTGTGAACAAGCACTTCGGGTCGCTGCACGTCCTGCGTGACATCGACCTGACCGTGGCGCGCAACGAGGTGGTCGTCCTGATCGGCCCCTCCGGTTCCGGCAAGTCGACGCTGTGCCGCACGATCAATCGGTTGGAGACGATCGACTCCGGCAGCATCACCATCGACGGCCGGCCCCTGCCCGCCGAGGGTCGCGGACTGGCCCGGCTGCGCTCCGATGTCGGCATGGTGTTCCAGTCGTTCAACCTCTTCGCCCACAAGTCGGTATTGGAAAACCTGACCCTCGCGCAGATCAAGGTGCGCAAGCGCAGCAAGGCCGAGGCGGAGAAGAAGGCGCGCGAACTCCTGGACCGGGTCGGCCTCTCCGACCAGGCGCCCAAGTACCCGGCGCAACTCTCCGGCGGACAGCAGCAGCGGGTCGCCATCGCCCGATCACTGGCGATGGATCCCAAGGTGATGTTGTTCGACGAACCGACGTCCGCACTCGACCCGGAGATGATCAACGAGGTCCTGGAGGTCATGCGGACGCTCGCGGTCGAGGGCATGACGATGGTCGTGGTCACCCACGAGATGGGCTTCGCCCGCTCGGCGGCCAATCGTGTGGTGTTCATGGCGGACGGTCGGATCATGGAGTCGCGCAGGCCCGAGGACTTCTTCGACCACCCGGAGACCGACCGGGCCAAGGACTTCCTGTCCAAGATCCTCAAGCACTGACGGGGGATCGCACATGCGCACCCACGCCTGCACCCGCACCCGCACACACGCCGGCCCCGGCCCCCACGCCTGCGTCTACGCCGGCACCCGCGCCCGCACCCGCGCCACCCTCCGAAACACCCCCCGAGCAGCCACCCTGCTCGCCCTCCTCCTCGCCGCACTCCTCCTCGCCGCCTGCGGCAGGTCCGGTACACCCCCGCCCAAGGGCCCCAAGCCCAAGGATCTGCCCTCGTACCAGGTCGCCACCGACGTCGACATCGACTCGCCCACCTTCCGCTCGGCCAAGGCGCGCGGCCGGTTGATCGTCGGCACCAAGGCCGATCAGCCCTACGTCGCCGCGCAGGACCCGGCGAGCGGCTACTACTCGGGCTTCGACGTCGAAATCGCCAAGATGGTGGCCGCGTCACTGGGCTTCCCGGCGGACCGGGTCGAGTTCAAGACGATCACCTCCGCCAACCGCGAGACGTCCTTGCAGAACGGCGAAGTCGACTACTACGTCGGGACGTACACGATCAACGACAACCGCAAGAAGTTGGTCGGCTTCGCCGGGCCGTACTACATGGCCGGCCAGGCGCTCCTGGTCCGCAAGAACGACAAGGACATCAACGGCCCGCAGGACCTGGCCGGCAAGAAGGTCTGTTCGGTCTCCGGCTCCACGCCGTACCAGCGGCTGGTGGCCAACTATCCCAAGGCCACCGCCGTCGCCTATGACAGCTATTCGGTGTGCGTGGACAACCTGATCAGCCTTCAGGTCGACGCGGTCACCACCGACGACACCATCCTCAAGGGCTACGCCGCGAAGGTGCCCGACCAACTCCGGCTCGCCGGCGAGCCGTTCTCCCAGGAGCCGTACGGAATCGGTGTTCCGCGCGGGGACCGGAACTTCCGCCTCGCGATCGACGACGCGATCGTCGCACACGAGGCGAACGGCGACTGGAAGCGCGCCTACGACTCGACCCTCGGCCTCTCCGGCGTACCGGCTCCCCCGCCGCCGCCGGTGGACCGGTACTAGCGGAGGGCGTCGACGACGATGAATGTGCTGCTCGACAACTTCACCCTGTTCCGCAAGGGCTTCGTGGGTACGGTCGAACTGACCCTGGCCGCCTCGGCGATCGCCCTCGTGGTCGGCGTGCTGATGGCCGCCTGCCGGGTCTCCCCGGTCCGTCCGCTGCGGATCATCGGCGGCGCGTGGGTGACCGTGCTCCGCAACACCCCGCTCACCCTGCTGTTCTTCGCGGTCGTGCTGGGTCTGCCGCGATTCGGCGTGGTGCTCCCCTTCTTCACCCTCGCGGTGCTCGCCCTGGGCTGCTACACCTCGGCGTTCATCTGCGAGGCGGTCCGCGCCGGCATCAACACCGTGCCGGTCGGCCAGGGCGAGGCGGCCCGAAGTCTGGGCATGAACTTCGGCCAGACGCTCCAACTGATCGTGCTGCCACAGGCGGTGCGCGCGGTGATCCCACCGGTGGGCAGCACGCTGATCGCGCTCGCCAAGAACACCGCGATCGCCGGTTCGTTCAGCGTCACCGAACTGCTCGGCACATACCGCACCCTCAACGAACTCGGCTACGACATCGTCGTCACGTTCCTGTGGATCGCCGTGGGCTACCTGATCATCACGCTGTCCATCAGCGCCCTGTTCCGCTTCCTGGAGAAGCGCCTGGAGGTGGCCCGATGAGCACCGAGACCTCGGCGCTGTACGACGTCCCCGGCCCGAAGGCCCTGGCCCGGCACCGCACTTACGGCTGGATCGTCACCGCGCTGTTGATCTGTGTGCTGGCATGGGTGATCTACAAGCTGATCGACACCGGACAGTTCGCCCATGACAAGTGGGCACCCTTCGAATACGTGGGCGTACAGAAGCTGTTGCTGCGCGGCCTGAGGAACACGCTCGAGGTCTTCGCGTGGGCGGCGGTGCTCTCGCTGGCCTTCGGCGCCTTCTTCGCGGCCGGTCGGCTCTCCGAACACCGGGTGATCCGCTGGGGCGCGGGCCTGGTGGTGGAGTTCTTCCGGGCCATGCCCGTGCTGGTGATGATCTTCTTCATCTTCATCGCGATGAAGGTCGAACCCCGCCTGGCCCTGATCGCCGGCCTTACCTTGTACAACGGTTCGGTCCTGGCCGAGGTCTTCCGCGGCGGCGTCAACGCGGTCCCCAAGGGCCAGAGCGAGGCGGCCTACGCACTGGGCATGCGCAAGACCTCGGTGATGGTGCACATCCTGATCCCCCAGGCGATCCGCACCATGTTGCCCACGATCATCAGCCAGTTGGTGGTCACGCTCAAGGACACCTCGCTGGGCTACCTGATCTCGTACGAGGAATTCCTCTACGCCGGCAAGCAGATCGCCACCAACCTCGACTACAGCCTCCCCTTCATCCCGGTCGTCATCGTGATCGCCCCGATCTACATCGGCATGTGCATGCTTCTCTCCGGCCTTGCCCGCTACTTGGAAAGCAGCGGACGCCGCCGCCACAAGGGCGCCTGACGCCACGTCGGCGGATCGATGCTTCGGCCCGCCCGCGGCCTCCGGACGAGATCGGCCCTATTTCGGGTTCCCGGCTTTCGGGAGGGCCACCGGCATCACCAATGTGGTGAAGCTGCCCTGATCGGCGGAGCGGACCAGGACCGGTAGATCGGGGGCGGCGATGTCGAGGAGCACGTCCGGGCCGACGCCGGCGTCCAGGGCGGGTACGAGTGTGCCCGGGTCGAAGGCGAGTCGGGTCGCGGGGCCGGCGCAGATCGCCGGCAGGGCGCCGGCGTCGACTCGGATCCCGTCGAGGGTCGTGGTCAACACTCGGACCCGGCTCGGGCTCGGGCTGGGGCTGGGGTCTCGGCCTTGGTCCTCTTTCCGGCCTTGGTCCCGGTCCTCGCCATGGTCGTGGTCCTCGCCCGGGTCGTGGTTCTCGTCTTCGTCCCGCCCTCGGCCCAGGCCCCGGCCCTCGCCGAGCAGCGCTTCGCGTAGGGCCGCGCGGTCCACCACGACGCGGGTCTGCGGCGTGGCCAACGCAGCGAGCATGTCGCGGTAGGCCGGGTAGGTGTCGGCGGACGTCGCCGGCTCGTGGACCTCGTCGCCGGCGCGCAGGCGGAAGCCGTCGGCGTCGAGTTCGAGGTCGATCTCGCGGTGTCGGGTCGCCCAGGGGCCGAGTGCGATCAGGTCACCCACCCGGACCAGCGCCTGTCCCGGGCCGCCCTCGATCCGACCCGGGCGCAGTGTACGAACGGACAGCCGGTAGCGATCCGTCGCCACCAGGCGTACCTCCCCGTCGGCCACCTCGACCAGCACACACCCGAGCACCGCCGGCTCCCCCGCACCCGCCGCCGGCGCCACCTGCCGCACCGCGCTCGCCCATTCGGCCCCGCCGATGCTCGCCCGCGTACCGGTCGTGGTCAGCGAGCGCAGCACGCCCTCGACCACGACCCGCGCGGTGTCGGCGCGCTCGCGCATGCGGTCCAGGTGGGTGCGCAGCAGCGCCTCGGCGTGCTCCGGTGGACCGTCCAGTACGGCGACCGCCTCCGGCAGCGGCACCTCCGCCTCGCGCAACGCCCGCAGCCGCAGCGCCCGCGCCTCCTGCTCCGGCGCGTAGGAGCGGTAGCCCGTACCCGGGTCCACCGACGCGGGCCGCATCACACCGCAGTCGTCGTAGTAGCGCAACGCGCTCGGGCTCAGCCCGACCCGCCGCGCGAACGCGCCGATGCCCACCAGTGCGTCCCGTACCTCGTTGTTCGTGTCGTCGTCCATGGCAGCGAGTCTGCGGCTTCGACCTGCTCGAAGGTCAACTGCGGTCGGTCGGCACGGGTGATCGACGCCAGTGCGGGTAGCCGAAACAGGCCGATGAAGGAGGCCGCGAAAAAGGCCGACATGGCATCGAGTGGCGAGTAATACGAGTGAGGTGGACGACCATGCCACGCGGATCCAGCCCCAAGCGCGAACGTCAGTACGAGCACATCAAGGAGAGCGCCAAACAGCGCGGCACCGGCGAGAAGCGGGCCGAGGAGATCGCCGCCCGCACGGTCAACAAGGAGCGCGCCCGCTCCGGCGAGGCCAAGACCGCGAGCCGCTCGTCGCTGCACGACATGTCCTCGGCGAAGCGGGGCGGCAAGAACTCGCACAAGGGTTCGCAGGCACCCACGTACGACCAGCTCTACGCGGATGCCAAGCGCCGCAACATCAAGGGCCGCTCGTCGATGAACAAGGCGCAATTGGCCAAGGCCCTGGGCAGCTAGACGAGGCCGGTCGGGGCGGGTCGGCTCGGGGCGGCGTGGGTCGGGGCGGGTCGGGGCGTCTGCGTTCCGGTCCGGGACACCGGGGTCCGCCCGGGCGGTGGATCACGGCCGCGTCGGGAGGAGGCACCCGACCGACGCGGCCGGCCCACCTCAACGCGCCGCGACCGCCCGCCGCCGGTCCCACGCGACCGCGAGGTACGCGGTCACGCCCGCGAGCGCGAACGAGAACAGTGAGGCCGAGGTCCACGTCTGCGCGTGGATGTGCAGCGCGTCCTGGAGCCGGCCCCAGAACTTCGCCCACCACTCGACCGAACCCGGGTTGATCAGCTGATACATGCAGAACCCCAGCACCCACGGCACGACCATCACCCAGCGGGCCGGCGCGCGGTCGCCCAGGTCCCAGCCGGCTCGGCCGCGTCCGGCGAACAGGTCCACCGCGAGCACGCCGAGCAGCGGGATGAAGATCGAGCCGATCAGCGACAGGAAGCTCGCGTAGGTGTCGAAGTCGTTCACCATCAGCGCGAACGCGGTGACCAGCGCGCCCACGCCCAGGCACAACACCCGGCGGTCCACGCGCGGCGCCAGGTTCTGGATCGACATCGCGGTGCTGTAGACGTTGGCGAAGCTCTGGTCCACCTCGCGCACGACCAGCACGGCGAAGAACACCCATCCGGCGGTGACGCCCAGGAACGAGTCGAAGATCTTGTCCGCGTCGCCGCCGACCTGGGCCAGCGCGACCAGGCCGAGCAGGTAGCACCAGATGCTGGTGATCGAGAATCCGCTGAACGCCGCCCAGAACGCGGGCTTGGTGCCGCGCGAGTGGCGGGTGTAGTCGGACGCGAGCGGAACCCAGGAGACCGCGACCGCGAGCGCCGCGTCCATCGCCGGGAAGAACCCGGACCACGACCCCTCGGTCATCGGCGGCAGGCCCTCGCGCCACAACTGGATGGAGAAGTAGAGCATCGCGATGCCCACCGCGATCGTCACGTAGCGGCGCAGGATCCGCAGCATGCCCAGCGGACGCAGCGTCATCGCCGTGGTGACCGCGCCGGCGGCGACGATGTAAAGCCAATGCGGGCCGTCACCGTCGGTCATCGCCTCGATGCCGATCGAGATCACCAACAGCTCGAAGGTGCCCCAGCCGATGCACTGGACGATGTTGAACACCGTCGGCACGTAGGAGATTTTCGTGCCGAACAGGCCACGCAGCACGGTCATCGCGGGCGCGCCGCTGCGGGCACCGGGGATGCCGGCGACGGCGACCATGAGTGTGCCGATCAGCGTGCCGCCGACGGCCGCGACGATCGCGGCCACCATCGACAGTTGCGGATAGCCGGCCGGGGCGAGCACGAACAGGGCGCCGGAGAAGCCGAGCAGGCTCACTCCGAGGTTGGCCCAGAACGCCGCCTGGTCACGGAACCCGAGGGTACGTGGCGGCGCGGTGTCCAGGACCAGAGGCGCCTCGACGCCGCCGTGCGGTGTCTCGGGGCGCGCGTCGTCGATGACCGGAGCCGACATGGCTCTACCTGCTCTCCCTACGCCGGCATTACCCGGACAGGTTCAAGCGGTCGGTGGCCCCGGATGCGCCGGCGCTACGCCGACACCCCATGCCGCCCTCTCAGCCCGGTTGGTCCGAGCTCCCGCGATGGCGTGGCGAACAGTACGCGCCTCGCGGGTCGCTTGGGAAGGCGGGGTGACCCAACACACGCTCGCGCCCGCCGCCTCGCGCCGGCGAACACACGCACACGCCGGCCGCCTCGCATGGGTGAACACATGCTCGCGCGGGCCATGCCGAGTGGGTGAGCACCATGCCCGCGTCAGCCTTCCCGAGGGGGTGAACCCCGGCTCGCGTCGGCCTTCCCGAGGGGTGCACCCTGGCCCGCGACCGCCGTCCGGAGTGGTTGCACGCAGCCCTCACGCCCGCCATCCCAAGTGGGTGAGCACAGGCTCGCGCCCAGCCATCCCGAGTGGGTGTACACAAAGGCGCCCACCATCCCGAGTGGGTGAACACACCCTCGCGCCCACCTCCCCTGGTGGGTGAACGCTGTTGCCCATCGAGCCGGCCACCCCGGGCGGGTGAACGGACTTCGCGGCTCACCACCCCGAGTGGGTGAACACACGCCCGCCGCCACCCGGAGTGGGTGACAGCACGCCCACGCGCTCACCATCCCGAGTGGGTGAAGCCCGCCCAGGCGGTCAGCGCGTCCGGGGCGATCGCGCGGGCCCTGGCGGCGAGTTCGGGCGGCATCGCGGCCGGGATGCCGCGTTTGGGGTCGCGCAGCCACAACTGGGCTGTGCGTACGGCCTGAGCCGGCGGCAGGTCGCGGCGGTCGAGGTAGTGGCGGGCCATGTACAGCACCAGCGCCGTGATCGTCTCGTCCACCGGCCACAGCGTGGACACCACGGTGTGGCTGCCGGCCGTCAGGTACTCGGCGGCCCGTCGCCAGTTCTCGTCGTGACCACCCGCCGGCACAAAGGCGATCGGATCGCCGGCGGCGCGGCCGACCTCGACCCGGTACCGCCTGTCGAGGTCGCCCACCGACCGCGCGGCGACGTCGCACAACAACCGCGGTGCGCCGATGTACGAGATGCGCGTGCTCTGCAGCGCGTGCCGGCGGCGGCCGTCGACGACCGTCCAAGCCGCGTGCCAGGGCACCATGCCGAACGGTCCGGCGGGCAGCAGCACCAGGGACGGCGTGTGGCCGAACGCGTCGGGCAGCGCGGTCAGTACCGGTGCCATCACCGCTGCCCAGGCCCATTCGCACAGCGCGTCGAGCAGGTCGGCCCAGTTCTCCCGATCGCCCCTGCCCAGGTCCAGGCCGTATTCGAGTTCGGGCAGGTCGAGCACCCGCGTCGCGCCGTCGGTGCCGGTGATCACCGCGGCTCCGGGAACGAGTTGCACCAGCACGTCGTGACCGAGCCGAACCAGCGCGGCGGCGATCTCGGCGGCCGACGGCGGGTCGAGGAGCGTACGCCACGGGGTGCCGCGCGGGTCGAGCCCGATCCGGGCCGAGGCCACCTGCGCGGCGGCCCGGAGCAGGTGGGCATCCGCCGGCGCGGCCCGATCCGCGCGCCGGAAGCAGAGCCGCGCCTGGTCCCAGGCCCGACAGTCGCCGACGGGTGCCGCGCTCGCGGCGTACGCGACGCCCGCCACGTAGGCGAATTCCGGCCACCGGGCGTCGGCGCCGTCGAGCGTGCCGAGTGCCTCGGTCAGCAACTCGATCGCCTCGGCGAACAACTCCCGCACGGCGTCCGGGCCGCCCTCGCCCGACTCGGCCGCCAACGCCTCGGCGCACCGCGCCCGACCGCGTTCACCCCGCTCCCGAGCCCGCCGCGTCTCCGCGTCGACATCCTCCACGCCCACCCCCCGCTAGCCCCCGCACGCCGAAACCACGGTACCGGGGCACGAACTCGCCCCAACGAACGCGCCATCACAACCGCGGCCGAATCCCACCGCCCCATGCCACCACTCCACCCCCCACCCGACCCACCACACCGCCGGCACGTCGACCCGCCCACGCCGCTGCCCACCGTCCGGGCGCATCACAGCCCGATCGCCCGATCGACCCGCTGCTCCACCACCCCACCGGTTCGCCGATAGACCACTTCACTCCCGCCCCCACCACCCCACCAACCGCGCCCGCCACTCCGCCACTCCGCCGGTCTATCGACACACCTCCCCGCCCGCCCCTCGGGCACCCCGTCGCTTCGCCGGCGGTGCCTCCTCGTGCCGGAACCGTTGCTTCCGGTGGTGTGTCCGGCGGGCGCGCAGCCGAACCTTCCGGTTGCCGCAGCGGAGCGGTCCATGGCTCTTCCGTCTTGGTTTACCGGCGCGTAACTTACTCGTGAGTCACCCTCCGACGCCGTCCCAGGGCGTCGCTTCGCCACGCATTCCCGCTGGTCGGGCCACGCCCCGACCATGACGTCAGGAGACCCTCATGGGTCAATTCCGCATGCGCCCACGCGCTGGTGTGCGCCCACGCGCTCGTGCGGTCGCCGTCGTCTCGGCCGCGATTCTCGCCGGGACCGCCCTCGGTCCGGCCGCCTCGGCCGGCACCACCGTCGCTCGCGCCCCGGCGGCCGCCGTGCAGACCGCCGCCGGGACGTCCCTGCGCTTCGTCGACATCCCCGGCGACGGCGGCACCAAGCTCGCCGCCAACGTGACCACCCCGACCGGCGGCGCCCCCGGCACCCGCTACCCGATCGTGGTGCTGCCGACCAGTTGGGCGATGCCCCAGATCGAGTACGTCGTCCCCGCGCAAAAGCTCGCGGACAAGGGCTATGTCGTGGTCGGTTACAACTCGCGCGGCTTCTGGCAGTCCGGCGGCGAGATCGAGACGGCCGGCCCGAAGGACATCGCCGACGCGTCCAGGGTGATCGACTGGGCGCTGGCCAACACGCCCGCGGATCCGGCCCGGATAGGCATGGCCGGCGTCTCCTACGGCGCCGGGATCAGCCTGCTCGCGTCCGCGTTCGATCCCAGGATCAAGGCCGTGGTCGCGATGAGCGGCTGGGCCGACCTGATCGACTCCATCTACAGCGGTCGCACCGAACACGCCCAGGCCGCCACGCTGTTGGGCGGTGCCGGTTTCCTCACCGGTCGTCCCAGCGCCGAACTCACCGAGATCCTGAAGAACTTCCTCTCCGGCAACCTGGCCAAGGAGGCGGAGATGATCGCGTGGGGCGCCAAGCGCTCACCCGCGACCTACCTCGACCGGATCAACGCCAACGGCGCCGCGATCATGCTCGGCAACGCGTGGGGCGACTCGCTCTTCCCGCCGAACCAATACGCCGACTTCTATGGGAAGTTGACCGGCCCCAAGCGACTGGAATTCCGTCCGGGCGACCACGCCACCGCCGAGGCGGGCGGCCTGTTCGGACTTCCCAACGACATGTGGGCCGACTCGACCCGCTGGTTCGACCACCACCTCAAGGGCGTCGACAACGGCATCGACCGCGAGCAGCCCGTGCAGCTCAAGTCCCGTACAGGTGAGGGCGGTTACGAGGGCTTTTCGAGCTGGGCGGCCGTACCGTCCTCGACCCGCACCATCGCGCTCAACGGAACCCAGCGCGTCCTGGCGAACATCGACTCCGGGGCGAACGGCGGCACGATCTTCCTGTCCAGCATCCTCGACCAGTTCCTCCAGGTCCCGCCGGTCGCCTCGATCCCGCTGCTGCCCAGGGCGTTCGCGGGCGTGTGGCAGAGCGACCGCTACGACACGCAGACGAAGGTGCGCGGTACAACCAAGCTGCACACCACCGTCACCGCGTCGCACGAAAGCGGAACGATCTTCGCCTACCTGTACGACGTCGGCCCGCTGGGTATCGGCAAATTGGTGACCCACTCGCCGCTGAGCTTCCACGGCAGGACGCCGGGTGTGGCCTTCCCGGTCGACATCGACATGTTCGCGACGGCCTACGACGTCCCGGCGGGCCACCGCCTGGCGGTCGTGGTGGACACCGTCGACCCGCTGTACCTGGAGCACAACCCGTTCGCCGCCGGACTCGCCTTCTCGTCACCGGCGAACGACCCGTCCACGGTAACGGTGCCGGTCCGCGACTGAGGCCGAGGCCGAGGCCGAGGCCGAGAACGGAGGCCAAGGCGGCGACCGGGGCCAAGGTCGAGCCCGAATTCGCCCACGCAACGGCCGGTGCCCCTCGGACACCGGCCGTTGCCACCGCAACAGACCTCAGCAGGCGCCCGGCCCGACACCGTCGATCCGACCGCCGAAGTCGCCGAGGTACTTCGAGCGCCAGTCACC
This sequence comes from Embleya sp. NPDC025285, assembly GCF_055558835.1. Taxonomy (NCBI): domain Bacteria; kingdom Bacillati; phylum Actinomycetota; class Actinomycetes; order Kitasatosporales; family Streptomycetaceae; genus Embleya; species Embleya sp. NPDC025285. Next base: position 144,700 of record NZ_JBVHLU010000010.1, on the reverse strand, counting down.
GTTGAACACGTCGCGCTTCTCCACCGGGCTCCAGTTGATGAAACAGGCCCTGGTGCTCGCGACGGCGGATCCGACGTGATCGTGGAAGGCCGGCGGCATATCGCGGTAGCCACTGCGCGCGGTCCACTCCCACGTGTTGCCGTGGAAACCCTCCCCGGTCCAGAAGCACACCGAGCCGTCGTTGCAGGACGGCGGCGCGGCCGGCGCCGCACTCGCACTCGTCGCCGGCAGCAACAGGGCGGTAAGGGACAGAGCGGCGGCGAGCGCCAGGGTACGCATGCGCATCATGGGTTACTCCACAATCGAAGCACTCGAGATAATCGAGACGGCAACGGCGATCTGCCGCGACGCCGCCATGCTCCTGACCCGGGCCCCGAACTCGCCATACCTCCCGGTTGTTACCACCCGATCGGGGACATGCCATCCCCATACGGCCCAGCGTCGCAATGGCTGGTCGTCGTCCGCCCCATGCCACTACGCTGCGCCGGTGATCATTCTCCTTGTCCACCCGCGACCGGCCCTCAGGGCACCTTCGAGCCGCACCGGGCGCTGACATGGCGCCTTTCGTGGACCGCATCACTCCGTACGACCCGGCCGCGGCAAACTCGACCTCCGGCCGTATTCCCACCCGCACCCGCATCCGGCACGACGCGCGCGAGGCCATCGCGACCGCGTACACCGCCGCGACAGCCGGATTCGCCCTCGACGCCGCCATCCATCGCCTGGCGATCGACAATCCGGTGGCGAACGGGTTCCATTCCGACGATCGCACCGCGGACGACGGACTCCGGGCCGAACTGAGCGAACTGGTCGCCGCCCGAGGCCCGGAGCTTCTGGAAGAGCACCGCATAGGCAACGCGTTTCGCTGGCACCGGCTCGCCGGCGGAGCCGAAATCCGCTCCACGGGCGCCCGGTTGACGCCACGCGCGCGATTGACGGTATGCCCGGACCCGCCGACCCGGCGGTCGAAGCGGGCGAGAGAGTACGTGTGACCATCACCGAAATGGACCGCGAGCGCCGCCGCATCGCCCTTTCCTTCGGCGACATCGACGCCTTCAACGACTCCGACCACTCCGGCTGAGCCCGAGGAGGCGGTCCCTCGGGCCCACCCCCCGATCCACGCGCGGCCACCCCACGGGCGGCGGGCCACTACGCGATGGCCCGCCGCGCGTACACCTCGATCTCGATCCTCATCCGGGGATCGGCAAGGCCGCACATCAACATCGTGGCGGCCGGTCGCACTTCGCCGAAGCAGCGGCGCAGCACCGGCCAACACGGCTCGTTACAACCGGATCATCGGCCTGTGCACCGCGTCGGGCTTCACCACAGGTGACCCGGCACACGGTGGAATGGCAGACCGTCTGCGCCCTGGTGGAAACCGGCCTGGGGGTGTCCCTGGCCCCGGCGAGCATCCGACGCATCCGCCTCAGGGGCGTCGCCTTCCGCACCATCGACCCGGACGCACCCCGCACCCGGGTCGCCGTCGCGTGGCGTAAGGAGGACGACAGCCCGCTGGTGGGCAGCCTTTTGACGGCCATCGACCAGGTTCCGCCGGACGGCTCTCGGAGGTTCGGCGGTCGGGCCGTGTCCTAGGAGATCGCGTCGCCGTTGAGTCGGCATGGGAACTTCGGGGTCGGGTGGGATCGTTCCGAACGGCTTGTGGGGGCGGAGCAGGAGCACACGCAGACGATTCCTCGGCATCGCCACCGCGGTCGGTGCCGGCGCGTATCTCGGCGGCACCCGGACCGCGTCCGCGGCGACGGGCGATCCGGGGCCGGCACCGGAACTGCGGGCCCGCGAAGCGATCTTCGCGATCGACACCGCCATGCGTGAGAGCTACGACGCGCTCCGGGCCGAGGTGATCAAGCAGCTCGGCCCGGTCATCGTCATCGAGAACGATTACCGGGGCGGCCGGTACACGCTCATCCACAACGGCGAGCGGGAGTCCTTGCACCCCGTCTCCGACATGTTCGAGCTGGCCAAGTCGGTCGCCCACGCGCCCCTGGGCATCTACTCGATCATCGCGCCGTATCTGAGCCGCCGAATCCCGGAACTCCCCAGCTCCGCCCGCCTCGACCAGCACGACCTGGACATGGTGGCGTTCAAGGGCCCGGGAACGAACGGATGGATCAGCCCGCTTCAGGACTTCGGTGCCACCCTGACCACCGCCCGGCGGCAGCTCGGCAACGCGCGCATGGCGCGCGAACTCGAAGCGTCCTGCGTACGGATCCTCGACGCCGCGATCGAGTTCATCGACGAGTCGGCGCGGCGCGGCTCGTTCGACATGGCGTCTTTCGAGACCTTCACAGGCGGCTTGAACGACGCCATCGAAACCAACATCAAGCACGCGTCCCGCGCCCAGATCGAGGGCGTGGAAGCCCTCATGGGGCGCTGGCGGGACAAGGTCGGCCGAGCGGACTGGCCCGGCCTGTACATCGTCGTCCTGTCCATCTGGACGACGTCCGCCCAGAACCAGAACTCGATCATCGTCAAACACTTCATGGACCCCGCAAGGGCCGACTCACACCTGATCGACCTCCAGACGGCCCAACCACCCACCGACCCCATCCACGTCGCCCTCGACAACCTGGCCCGAATCGTCCAGGACAACGTCGCGGCGGAAATGGTCTTCCCCCTGAACCCACAACCGGCGGACGCCTTGAAGGGCCGCGAGGACCTCCTGACCCAGGAAATCCTCCACCAACTCGCCTGCCCTCACCGCTGAACGGTCACCAGGGCAGGCCGGTCCCTATTGGCCGAGCGGCGCGTTCTCGATCGCCGTCGCACGGCGGGTCAACACGCGGGTGATGTGGCCGTCGTCCTCTTCGATGTCGCGGACATGCTCGAAGCCGATTCTGTCCAGCAGGACCAGCGAGGCATCGTTCGACGCGGCCACGGTGGCATGCACCTCGGTCAGGCCGAGAGTGTCGAAGCCATCCTCCGCCACCACCCACGTATACGAGTTCGGCCGGCGTTCGCCCAAGACGCGCGAGGACTCCCGGCCCTTCGGGGCATGCCACATCGCGGAGATCCCGTTCATCTGGCAATCCCTCGACGCCTCCGGCGTGGACGAACTCGTCGTCAGTCCTCCCCGCGATCTCGCCGACGAAATGCACCGGCGCTGGGTGGAGTTCATCCTGACCGGCGCACCGACGGACTGGCCCGCGTACGACACGACACAGCGCCCGGTCATGACCTTCCGCCGAGACAACGAGCCGGTGAACGAGATCGTCCCGGACCCGCGCGGACACGAACGGCTCCTGTGGGAGGGCTCGCTCGACCCCGAGTGAGCGAACCGCCGGCGAGCGAAGGCGAGCAAAGCGCCCGGCGAGCGAACCGCCCATCGAGCAAAGCCCCCGGCGAGCACCGCACCAGTGGCCGAACCGCCCTCCGGGCCGAACCTGCCCGAGCCACAACCAACCGGCCGGCGCCGCGCCTCGTCGCGCCGCCGGCCGGAAATGGTTTGACGCTCGCCCCCGCCGCCGGTCGGATGGCCATCCATGAGCACCGCCCCGATGCATCCCGATCTGCACCCCGTCGACGAGGACCTGGTACGGCGGCTGCTCGCCGGGCAGTTCCCCCAATGGTCCGCGACGGCCGTACGGCGATTCCCCTCCGGCGGCACGGTCAACGCCATGTACCGGCTCGGACCGAACCTGGTCGTACGGCTGCCGCTGGTGAAGGGCGGTGCCGGGGACGTGGCCCTCGAACGGGAGTGGCTGCCTCGACTCGCGCCCTTGCTACCGACGGCCATCCCGGAGGTGCTCGGCGCCGGAGAGCCGGCCGAAGGCTACCCGTGGTCGTGGTCGATCTACCGGTGGCAGCCGGGCGCCAACCCCGAGGCCGGGGCGCTGACCCAGCCCACGGCGCTCGCCGAGGATCTGGCCGGCTTCGTGACGGCCATGCGAGGCATCACCCTGCCCGGCGCACCGCGGGCCCATCGCGGCGGGCCGCTGACCGCACTCGACACCTCGACCCGGGCGGCGATCGAGGCATTGCGCACGATCCCGGACGAGGGCATCGACTGCGATGCGGTGACCGCCGTATGGGAGGACGCACTCCGGGCGCCCGCCTGGGACGGGCCGCCGGTGTGGCTGCACGCCGACCTGATGCCGGGAAATCTCCTGGTGGACGATCGCGGCAGGCTGACCTCGGTGATCGACTTCGGCTGCCTGGGCGTGGGCGATCCGGCCTGCGACCTGTTCCCGGCCTGGAACCTGCTGCCGATCGAGGCCGGAAAGACCTTTCGCAACGCACTCGACGTGGACGACGCGACCTGGCGGCGCGGCCGGGGCCGAACGCTCTCCCAGGCCCTGATCGCCCTGCCGTACTACCGCACCACCAACCCGACCATGACCCGCAACGCCCGACACGTCATCCGAACGGTGCTGGAAGAAGCCTGAGGTCGGCCGGCACCCTGCACCCAACGCGCCCAACGCGCACCCACCCACCACCCACGCATCCATCCGCCCGCCCGCCCGCCCAAGCCATCGAGCCTTGACATCAAGGCGACTTGAACTTCTAGGCTCCAGACGAGCATCCGGGGCCTCGGGAGCCCCGGCCCACACGGACGGAGCGCGGCGAACATGGCGATCTACACCGAGGTCGAACGTACGTACCTGATCGGGCAGGGCCTGGGCCGATTGGCCACTGTCGGCCCGAACGGCGTGCCGCAGGTGCGGCCCGTCGGGTTTCGGCTGAACGAGGACGGGACCGTCGACATCGGCGGACCCAAGCTCAGCACGAGCCAGAAGTGGCGCAACGCCGAGCGCAATCCGGCGGTGGCGTTCGTCGTGGACGACATGACGCCGGACGAGCCGGGGGCCTATCGGCCGGGCTGGGGTCGCGGCGTCGAGATCCGCGGCCGGGCCGAGCTGCTCCGCGACCACGAACCGCCGTTCGCAGCCGACTTCTTCAGCAACGAGGTGTTGCGGATCCACCCCGAGCGAGTGATCGGCTGGAACCTCGAGGACGGTTCCTGACCCGAGCGGGCACGCGGCACTCCGACCACTCCCTCCCCCGACATCGCCCGATTCCCGGACGATGTCGGCGGACGTGCCCGACCGCAGGCATCGCGCGGGCATCGCGCCGCCGACGCACCGCCGTCGTCACCGAGTGCCGATCGACGCCCCCAACGCGTGTCCGCCGAAGCCGTCGTCCGCGTGCTGGGCGGCCCACCAGTCGACCATGCGCTCGGGCGTCATCGTGGTCCAGTCCGGCGTGTCCTCGACCATCGCGTAGCCCATCGCCCGGGCGACCCGGACCAGGTCCGCGCCCGCCGGATAGCGGTCCGCCTGATAGCGCGCCAGCACGTCGTCCCACGACCCGTTCGGCCCCACCGCCAGGCACGCGCTCTCGAACGCCACCGCGTCCTGGATGCCCTTGACCGCACCGCTCGCCACATGCGGACGTGCGATCGCCGCCGCGTCGCCCGCGACCAGCGTGCGACCGCTCGTGTACGCGTCCACCACCAGGTCGTTGATCGGCTGGATCAACGTCTCGCTCTCCGGGGTGGCGGTCACCAGGTCGGCCCAGAACGGCGGGAAGTACTTGCGGACCAGCGCGAGCAGCCCCGGCCGGGGGTCGGCCGTGCCGCCGACCGCGCTGTACAGGCCCCACGACATGCGGTCGCCCGTGCTGCTCGGGATGCGGTACATGACGCCTTGGCCGTTCGGGATGCAGATCGAGATCAGGTGGTCGATCGGCTCGTGCTCCCACGGAACACTCCCGCGCCACATCGCATAACCCGCGTACTGCGGTACCGCGGCGGGGAACAGCGCGGTCCGTACGGCGGAGCCGTATCCGTCGGCGCCGACCACCACGTCGTAGCGCTCCCGGGTGCCGTCCGGCAGCACCACGTCGCCGTCCGCGCCGAGGGTGACCGGCGTACCGCCGCGATAGTCCACCTCGGCCGGCACCCGGCGGCGCAACCCCTGCCACAACTGGCCCCAGTTGTAGACCCGGAACGCGGCCGACTGGTCCCACAACAAGCGGCCCCGCGCGGAACCGCCGTCGTCGACGAGCCATTTGCGCCCGACCACGTCCCGCCACGGGGTGGTGTCGTCGACATAGCCGGCGGCCTCCAACTCCACGTAACGGTCCACGTGCAGCGCGATGCCCACACCTCGATCGGCGAGTTCGCCGGTGGTGCGCTCGTACACGGTGACCTCGGCCCCGCCGCGCGCCGCCGCCAGCGCGAACGCGCAGCCCGTGATACTTCCGCCGACCACGGCGACCCTGCCTATCGGCATGCCCATCTCCCCTTGTCCGCTTCCGACTTCGTACAGATGTCCGCACGAGCCCCGGAAGGACCCTACGGGATGTCGGTGGCGATCCGATCACGGACAACGATCAGTTGGGCTCGCCTGGTTTCGTCGAAGCGGATCTCGGCCTCCGTGTCGGGTTCGTTCACCGGAAGTCGGCGCCGGGCGTCGATCAACGTGGTCAGCCTCGGCAGCGCGCCGGCCGCGTGCCGGCCCATGTCGGCAAGCACCGGAAGCGCGTGCGCCCCCACGTACTGGTCCCCGACCACCGCGGCAAATTCCCCGACGAGACGATCGGCGATCCCGGCGTCCACGACACCGTGCACTCGCCAAACGACGCTCGCCAACTCGTACTTGAGCACCGATCCACGCTCGAACAGGCTCATCGCCTGCCGGCCTTGACGTTCCGTCAAGCCGCCGCACGCCATCAACCCGATCAGTGCCCGAGCGGCCCTGCGCCGCGACTCGACCACCTCGATCGGCTGTTCCGCCAACCACGCGTCGACGCCGGCGCGCCCGCCCACCACCCGCCGGGCGGCGAAGACCGCATGCAACTCCGGTACGGCCGCGTCGACTCGCGGTGGCTCGCCCAGTTCGCGCGCCGTTAGCCGGTCCGCCTCACCCGTACCCGCCGCCCACCGTTCGGCCGCGGCCCGCCACAGATCACCCGACAGCCGCAACACCCGCAGCGTCTCCTCGCGCAAGGCCGGACCCGCGCCGGCCGCGACCTCGGCCAGGGCGGGCAGGATCTCGACCGGCCCGGTCCGCCACAGCCGGACGGCCGCCGCCGCCATCTCCACCCCGACCCACCGCACGCCCTCCTCCTCGGCGGCGAGCAACGTCCTCACGACGCGGTGGCATTCGTCCTCGTGGTCGTTGCGGGCCAGGCGCCACGCCCAAGTCGAGCCCCACGAGCGAGCGTCGAGGCCGATCCGGTCCACCGCCGCCGGCAGGTCCGCCAGGATCGCGTCGTTCAGCGCACGAGACCGGGCCCACGGAACACCCTCCGCGCCCGACAACCCGAGCACCGCCGGCACCCGGACCGTCGGGTCGCCATCCTCCGACAGCGTCGTGAACAGGGCCGCGAACCTGTCACCGGTCCCGAGCAGGGCGTTCACGCCCGCCATCCGCACCGCCGGATCGGCGGACCCCGGCAGCCGCGCCGAAACCTCCTCGACCTCGCCCGTCGCCACGAACAGCGGTGCCGCCGCCATCCGGACGGCAGGCTCCGGGTCCACCACATACGCCGCGGCACGCTCGGCGACAATCGGCCAGGTTCGTCCGAACTCGCGCAACGAGCACAGCAGTTCGATGGCACGCACGCGCATCTCGACCGCTCCCGCGTCCGCGAGTCCCAGCAGCACACGCGTCATCGGTCCGTCCCGGTCCGCGCGCACCGCCTCGAAGATCGCCGTCCGCTCCGGCCCTGCTGCCACCGCCGCCGCGCCCGACCCCACCGCCCACTCGATCGTGCGCCCGTCCGGCATCGCCGGCCCGAGCGGCATCACGCGCCCACGCGCCATGACCTGTGCGTCCGCCACCGCGCACTCGCCCACCATGGCCTGTTCGGCCGCCATCCCCTGCTCGACCGTAATCGCCCGTTCGTCCGTCATCGCGATCGACGGTGTCACACCGCAGGCGGCGGGCCCATCGAATTGCGGCGGCCGTCGGGGTCGATCGAGGTCGGCCCCGAAGCCGCCGCGGTCTCCTCCACCTCCGGTCGACCGCCCGCGTCCACTCGACCGCTCACGTCCGCTCGACCTCCCGCCTGGGGTCGACCGCTCGCCTCGGGGGATGCCGCGCCCGCCGACGTGCCCAGGTGCATCGTGATCCGCACGACCACACCCTCGGCACACTCGGCCACTTCGACCTCGTCGCACAACGCGCGGGCGATCCACAATCCCCGCCCCGGGGTCTCGTGCTTGTCGGTCAGCCGCGGAAAACTCCGCCGTCGGCAGCCGTTCTGTTCCTCACGGCTCGCGTGGATCTCACAGACCACCCGGCCCGCCCGGGGCACACATCGCAACAGGGCCGGCTTCGAGCCGTTCGTGACCGCGCACGCGGCGATCTCGTGCACCGCGAGCACCAGACAGTCGGGGCGGTCGTCGGCCAGGCCCACCGCGTCGGCGTGCCGACGCACCACGGCACGCACCAGGCACAGGTCCGACGCGCCGAACGGCAGCACCTCCACCGGGCCCCCGGTACCGGAGCGGGCGCGGTCGCGGTTCGGGCCGGTCACTGCGTTCCCCCACTACGCTCGCCGGACGGTCGGTCCCCGTCCACGATCAGGCCACCGGCACCGCTCCAGCCGAGCAGGTCGACCACCTTGCGTACGGCCGGCCCGGCGGCGCGCAGGACCAGTCGCCGGTGCGGGCCCAGCGCCGCGGCGGCCCGGTACAACGTTTCCATCGTGCTCAGGTCGGCGAACTCCAGCGCGGACAGGTCGACCACCAGATCGCGTCCCGGCTGCGCGGCGGCCCGCCGCAACGCCTCCTCCAACAGACCCAGGGTCGCCACGTCGGCCTCGCCGATCAGCCGCAGCCCCTTGGTCGTGTCGGTGACCTGCAGGCTGGGCGGACGGGCCCGCCCGGTGCCCGCGACGATCGGGTGTAATCGTTCCTGGGCGTCGATCTGCACCGAGCTGAACTCGCGCGGGTCGTACAGGCAGATCCCCATCGCCCGGCGGCCGGGCAGGCCCAGGCCGGCGAGCCGCTCGAACTCGTGCAGTTCGTCGTACCCGACGCCACCGGCTCGGCCCCACGTCATGTCACCGCACACCCGCAGGCCCCGATAGCCGTCCTCGAGCGCCTGGTCCACCGCCGCGAAGAACGTCTGCGCCATCCCCTCGGGCGTGAACTCACCTTCCCACAGCGGTGTTCGGCCGACATCGACGACCACCAGCGAGCCGTCGGCCTCGCGTTCGGCCGGCCGCGTGGGTCCTTGGGACAGCGTACTCATCAGCCAGGATCGATCGCGCCGGCCGAGCAGGCACATCACCCGCTCGTCGGCGGACAACCCGTCCCGCACGTAGCTGTGCACCGCGAGCCGGACCACCGCCTCGTCGGCCGACACGAAGCAGCAGTGGCTGCCGTAATCCATCGCTCCCACCGCGGCCACCGTGGCCCCGGCCTGGGAAGTGTCCATCCGCGTATGCCCCCTGTGGTCCCGGCATGCCTCGGGCCCGGCCCGGGCGCTCGCCCCGCTCCAGACCGTAGTGCCCCCGACCGGTACCCCCGCGCGAAAACAGTCAAGAAAGCTTCTTTCGGGGGTATCCGCCGCCCGACCACGGCACAATCGTTGGGTCCCGGTCGACACCACGGCCGACACCACGGTCGGCCCCGCATCATCCCGCGACCACGATCGCGAACCCGATCGGGTGACGCCGACACCGGTTGGCCCAATACCGCCCGGGTGCCGGCCATCCGGCGACTAGCGTCCTGACGAAACCCACTCGTCCCAGGGAAGACATTGACCACGCATGCCCCGGCGCGGCGCGCCATCGGGCCGGACTCGCCGCGCGTCGACACCGTCGACGTGACGCCTCGTCAGGCCAATCGGGAAAACCTGCAAGGAGTTTGCTGAGCCATGCGCGTCGCCATCACCGGAGCCACCGGATTCCTCGGTCTCCATCTGCTCCGCGAACTGCTCGACCGGCACCGTACGATCACCGTCCTGGCCCACGCGGGTTCGCGCGGCGCGATCGACCGGATTCGGGCCTTTCTGGAAGTCTCCGCCGCTCCCGACGAGTTGGTGCGGCGACTCCCCGAACGGCTGCGGATCGTCGAGACCGACCTGACGCTGCCCCGACTGGGCCTGACGCGGGCGGACTTCGCCTCGCTGGCCGACTCGGTCGACGTGATCTGGCACTGCGCCGGCGATTCCCGGATCGACGCGCCGTTGGCCGAGTTGCGCCCGACCAACGTCGAAGGCACCCGACACCTGTTGGAGTTGGCCGAGGTCGGCCGGCGTCGTCCGCGCGTGCTGCACATCAGCACGGCGTACGTGGCCGGCGGCCGGCGCGATGGCACGGTGAAGGAGGAACTCCCCGACTATTCGGGTGGTTTCGAGAACGACTACGAGCGGTCCAAGTACGAGGCCGAGGTGCTCGTGCGGGACTGGGCCGCGCGGTGCGGACGCTCGGCGATGATCCTGCGGCCGACCACATTGGTCTCCGACCGGCCCGGTCTGCCCGGAAACGTTCTGCGGTACATGGTCGAACGCGCGGAGGCGACCGGAGGCTGCGCGGCCCTGGGTTGGGCCGCCCGGTTGCCGCGCCGGGTGCGGCCGGTGTTGCGGCTGGCCGCGGCGCCGGACGGCCGGCTCAATTTCGTCCCCGTGCACGAGGCCGCGCGGGTGATGACCCGGCTCGCCGATCTCGCCGGTTCCGGGGGCGTGGACGTCTACCACGTACGGCATCCGCACGACGTCCCGATCGGGGTTGTCCGCGAGGTGCTCGCCGAATTCCTGCCGGTCCGGCTGCGGTTCGTCGACCAACCGCCGGAGCGGCCGACCGGGGTGGAACGGCTCGCCGAGGCGCACACGGCGTTCACGCCGTATCTGACACACCGTCGTGGCTACGACGACTCGGGCGTGCGCGCGCTGCTCGGTGAGCCGCGTTCGAGGATCGGCGTGGATCGCGACTACCTCGTGGACTGCGTCCGGCCCGGCCGCGGCGGTCGGCGCGCCCACGCGGCGGAGAACGTGTATCGGGAGCACGGCCGCGCGGACCGGGTCGACGCACTTGAGCTCGGCGGCGTCCTGCGTTTTCGCGGCCTCGCGCCGCGCGTCGAGGATCTGCGCGAGGGGATCGCAGCCCGGCTGTGGCGGGTGCCGGTGCTGGCCTATCGCGTGGACGGCGCGTACCGGCGGCGCGGAGCGCTCGACCTGGCCCGGCACGTGCACGTGCACCCGGCCGGCGTGAACCGCCTGGGCGCCGCCGTCGACGAAGCACTCGCGGATCGGCTGCCTCGGGATCGGCCGCTGTGGGAGGCCCGACTCGTGCACGGGTACGCGGCGGACGAGTGGGCGGTGGTCTTCAAGGCTCATCGGTCGCTGCTGGACGGCGCGTCGGTGGTCGAGGTCGGTCGGCGCCTGTTCGGGGTGGAGCCGATCGACACCGCCCCGACGCCTGCGGCCGGGATGAACGAGCTCGGCGCGGGCGAGCGGCTGCGCTGCCTGGTTCCGCCGAGCACGCGGCCGTTCGCGACGCGCGGGCTGACCGGTACCCGTCGGATGGCCTGGCTGGGCCTGGACGCCAAGCGGCTGCGCGCGGCGGTACACGACACGGGCGCCGAGCCGGACGCGCTGTTCCTCGCCGCCCTCACCGGCGCGCTGCGGGATTGCCCGGGCGTCCCGTGGCGACGCGGGCCGAAGCCGGTCTGGGCCCTCGTACCGTCCGCCGCCGGCGGCTGGGCCCGTGCGGAACCGGGCAGCCACGCCCGGCCGACCCGGGTCCGGCTGCCCTGCGACCAGGCGGACCCCGCGCGGCGCCTGGCGCTGATCGCGCAGACGCCCGCGGCGTCGGGCGTGCGCTGGGGGCTGCGCGCGGCGATGTCGCCATGGCAGGTGGACGTGGCGGCGGAGCCGGCTCAGGGGTGGCTGCGCCGGCCGTACGCGTTCCGCGGGTCCTCGATGGTGGGTGCGGTCCCCTTCGGCGGTGTGCCCCGGGGTGTGCCGTTCGGAGTGTTCCTGGGCACGTTCGAGGACACGTTGTACGTGAGCGCCACGGTCGACACGGCCCTGCCGGGCGAGCTGGCGGAATCCCTGTGCGCGTCGTGGTCGACGGCGCTGGACGAACTCGCGGCCTGAGCCGGTCCTGGTTCGGCCGTCGGGCGGGCCCGTACCCGCCCTGCGGCCGAACCGGCCGGATCCCTCGTCAGACCAGGTGCCGCCACACGTCGACGTCGGCCGTGCGGCTCCAGGTCGCGTCGCCGTGGCCGTAGTTCGCCACGACGGTGAAGCCCACCTTCGGGTTGCCGCCGGCCCGGATCAGTTCCGCGCCCCGGGGGTGGTCGCCGCGTCCCAGGGCGGTGTTCACCCAGGTGACCTCGGCGTCGATGGCCGACCAGTCGATGCGATACACCGAGTCCTCGCCGGCCCAGATCGCGGTGAGGTCGCGCATCAGCGCGGTGGGGATCAGGCCGCCGCCGAACCGGGCGCCGGCCTCGGCCCACACCGACAGCGGCGCGTGCGCGAGCGCGAACCGGTCCTGGTCGGGCGTCGCGCCGAACGTGAAGTCGCCTGCGGCGAAGCCCTGTTCGTAGACCCAGTTGGTGAGCCCCGGCAGGCTGTTCGTGTGGATCAGCGCGAAGTGCGCGAGTGCCGCGTTGGTGAAGCGGGTGCCCGGGTCGACGGGTCGCGGTACCGGCGAGGCGCCGTTCGGGTCGCCGACCGCCCGCGCGAGCAGGCCCTTCAGTCCCGGGTCGCTCGCGTAGCTGCCGGCGGCGAGTTCGCGGTCGAGCGCGACCCTGGTCCGCGCGGCCCGTACCGCGAGTTCGCCCTCGTACGGCCCGGTGGTGTCCAGCACCATCACCCGGCGCAGCCTGGGCGATCGGTCCGCCGCGAGGTCGAGCGCGAGCGCGGCGCCGGCGGAGTGGCCGAGCAGGTCGTAGGGCACCCGCAGCGCCGCGTCGACCGCGTCGATCACCTTGCGCGCGTCCCGCTTGTGCGCGGCCAGGCCCCACGCGGGGCCGAGGTCGGCGGCCGTCGCGTCGTTTTCGCGCGGCGAGACGCCGATCACCAGGTAGCCGCGTTCGCGCAGGTGATGGGTGAGGTTGTGGGCGGTGGGGGTGAAGAAGTTCGAGGAGAAGTCGAGGCCGCCGCCGGGCAGCAGGTAAACGAGCCGGCGCGGCAGGTGTCGGGTGTCGGCGACCACGTCCACCACCAACGGCACCGCCGCGTCCCGTACTTCCAGCCGGGTCCGGGTCCAGCCGGAGCCGTGTTCGCGCCCGCGCACCTCGAGGTCGCCGCCCAGCGCGCCGGCGATGCGTTCCGCCACCGGTTGCCCACCCGCCCGGCCGGTGCCCGCTCCCAGGCCGATCAGCGCCGGGGTCGCGAGCACGGCCAACGCCTTCCTGCGTCGCATCGCCTTCCCCCTCCTTCGACGACGTCAAGCCTGGTCGGCGCACCCGGCACGCCACAAGTACCCGCGGCGATCCGCCACGAGCACACGCCCGGCCGGGCCGCTGCGGGCCGACGGATTCGGCGGTCCCCACCCGGCGACCGTGCCCGGTCGCCGGCATGGTGCGGACCCGCCGGTGCGGTTCGCTCCGCACCGGCGGGTCCGCACCGTGTCGGCCGGCCCGGGACGCGCTAGCCGGGCTGCACCGGCTGTACGGACTGCTCCGCCTGTTCGGACCGTTCCGCCCGGCGCGGCTGCACCACCGCCCGGTCCGAACCATCCAATCCTTGCGCTCCTTGCGATGCGTCCGATCGTGCCGACTCCGCCGGTTCCGGGCCGGCGACGACCTCCGCGAAGCGGGCGGCGGCGATCAGTTGCGGGTCGCCGGTGCGCAGCGCGTCCTCGACGAGCGCGCCGGCCAGGGCCGGATCACGCTCGGACACCGCGAGGTAGGGCAAGGCCCGCAACACGGCTCGACGTTCGTGCGCGTCGCCGCGCCAGTACAGGGTGCGCAGGTGCGCGGACAGGTCACACTCGGGCGTACGCGCGGCCAATTCGGCCAGCGCCAGGACCCGCGCGGCGTCGTCGCAGGTCCACCCGGGCAGGCCGATCAGCGGCGCTCGGCCGCAGGCGCGGCCGGCCGCGGCGAACGCGGTGAAGTCGGCGAGCGTGGGCCAGTCCTCGCTGCCCGGTTTGGCGGACGCGGTGAACGCGCTTCGCAGAGCTGCGATCGGCGGGTGGGGCATGGGCGGATTCCTCCCGGTGGCCGGCGATGCGCGATACGCACCTGTGGCTGTGCGTTCCCCATCCGAGGTGATCGCCAATCGAACGATTCACGGATGGGCGTAGCGGTGCCGCGGGGCGGACGTTCAAGCCGAATCGCATTCCCGACAAAGCCGAACTTTCGGTAATCCGTCCATCTTCACGCCCGGCGTCCGCCCGCTCGGGCGGCGGGCTTCGGCCGAGGAGGCGCACAGGGCGCGCGCACGGCGCATTCTTGACCTTCAGCGGACCTTTCGCGGACCGTCCGCAGGCTGACGCGAACGTTGACGAGATCTACCGTTGGTGAATGGTCCGTGAACCGCTCGTCGAGGTCAGTGTCGTGATCGCCGCGCCTGCCGAGGCGGTCTGGCATGCCCTCGTGGACGCGGACACGCGCGCGATGTGGTGGCGCTATCTCGACTTGGACGCGCGGGTCGGCGGTCGGCTCAGCGAGCGCTGGAGCGGAGCGGACGGCGAGGCCCGGTTGACCACCGGCCGGGTCCGGGCACTGGAACCGTGCCGCCTGCTGCGCTTCACCTGGGCCGACGACGACTGGGCGATGTCCACGACGGTGACCATCGAGCCGGCCCGGGCTCGTCCGGGCACCCAGGTCCAAGTCCGCGAGACCAGCTGGAGTCGCCTCCGGGACGGCCCGAGCCTGGCCGCCGCGCACCGCGACGGCTGGGGTGCGCACGTCGAGGACCTGCGCCGCTTCACCGAGGCCGCCGGCGGCCCGCGTTGACCGCGCGGGGTGTGCTCGGCGTCGTACCGGTCCGCGCCGGCACCACCCGCCATGGACCGGTGGTCGCCGGCGGTTGACGCGGGGGCGGGCGGTAGTGTTGTGGCGCCGTTCGGAGGACGAACGGCGGAGCGAGCCGGGTCCGGTTCGCGCGATCGGTGTCGCCGGTGGCGTGGTCGGCCGGCTGCACCACCTTTGGGAGTCATCGTGTTGAACGCCCTCGGCGCCCTCGCCGAACTCACCCCTTTCCTCGTCGTGGCGGTCGGTTTCACCTTCGTGATCCGCGGCATCCTGCGCGCGGACCGGCGCGAGCGCGAGCACTACGCCAAGCAGGACACCGAGACTCAGGTGCCCTCGTCCTGACCATCGCGTCGGACGTCGCCGGGGCTGACCCTCGGGCGCCTGCGGTCGGCCCGGCGTCGCGCGCGGAGAGCACTCGGCCGACGGAGCGGCACCGGCCGAGCAGCCGGGTGGACCGGCCCGCCGGAGGAAATCGCCTGGCCCCGAATCGGCGGGCCACGCTACGGTTTCCGCGGCCTTCCGGTGCGCAGGCCGCGGATACTCCATGGAGCCTTCAAGGGCAGTGAAATGTACGGGGCCCAGAGTCCCGGTCTCCGCGGCCGCCTCGATCTCGGCGGGCCGCCTGCTTCTCCCGGCACAGTGCGGCCGGACCGGACCGCCGGGTCGTCGACCCGGCGGTCGCGTCGTTTCCCGCACTTCGACCGCGGCACCGACACGGGTTCGAGCGCGCCGACTCCGGAGCGCCGTCGCGTCGGCATCCTCGGCCCCACCGCGCAGCCCCCGACCCCCTACCGGGGTATCACTCCGGAGTTGGCGCCGCGGTGTGATGCCCCCGCGGGGCCCGACTCCTACCTTGGGGAACACGCCGAAACCGGCCGCACCCGCGCCGGTATCGCCCCGCCCGCGCGGCTCGCGGGCACAGCCCCGAGGACTGCGCCATGACATCCACGACCGCTCACCCCGCCGCCGCAACCCTCGCCCGCTCCCCGAGCCGGCGCACGACGCGCCGCACGATCCGCCGCTTCGCGCCCGGTTCGGTGCGCGAGGCCGGTCGGCGCTCGATGTACGCGCTGATCGCGCTGCCGCTCGGTCTGCTGAGCATCGGCCTGGTGCTCGGCGGCCGGCCCGCCCGCGCGGCCCGCGTGCGGCTCGCGGCGGCCCGGCGGTTCCTGGACACAAAGTCGGACGAGACGACCGGACGGCCCGGCCCCGGCCCGCTCCGGGTGCTCCGGGACGGCGTGCTCGACGCCGCACTGGGCATCCCGACGCTGATCCTGGCCGGGTACGCGTACGGCAACACCCTGCGCAACCTGACCTACCCGATCTGGTACGGCGACACCGACTACCACGACGCGTGGGGCGGGCCGACCCTGGCCGGTGTCTGGACCGTGCACGCGATCGGCGGCCTCGCCTTCTTCGCGGTGTGTCTGTGCCTGATCAAGGCGCTCACCGACGTACCGGCGACCGTGGCCCGCCGAACGTTCGGGCCGCGGACCTGACCGCCACGCAGGCACTCGCCCGCCCGCTCCCGCTCCCGCCCCGGAGACCGCGATGGACACCGCCCTCGCCCCGCCCGACCGATCGGTCCATCCGGGCATAGCATCACCAACCGTGAAGATCGTTCGACCGCCGACCGTCCTGGCCACGCTCCGCGAGGCGTTGTCCCTGGACTCGGTGGCCCCGCTGCCCAACACCCGCCGCGCGAGGCGGGTGTTGTCGCTGACCGCGCTGCTGATCGGCGTGGCCGGTTGGCTCGACCTGTACCAGCACTACGACGTGTCGGCCGCGGGCGCGACCGTCTCCGCCATCGCCCGCGCGGTCCCGGTGCTGCTGTGCCTGTATCGCCCGCCGGCTGCCTGGTGGTTGGCGCTGACCGCGGCGATCGCGACGGCGGTGCCGACCCACCCGGTGTCCGACTCCGAGCCGTGGCCGTGGGCGGTGACCTCGGTGTTCTCGCTGGTCGTCGTCCTGAGCGTGATCGCGCTGCGGGCGCCGCGTCGGGTGCTGGTCGTCCTGTGGCTGGTGCTGCTCGCGGCCGGCACGGTGCTGATGCTCACCCGCAGTCCGATCGACGTCGACGAACTGCTGCCGATAGCCGTCCTGTCCGCCCTCGCCCCACTCACCGCCGAGGCGATCGGCAGCCGAAGTGCCGTGCAGCGCCGACTGGTCCGGGTCGAGGAGATCAGCCAGGCCGAACACGCCCGGCGCACCCTCCTGGAGGAACGCACCAGGATCGCCCGCGAGTTGCACGACGTGGTGGCCCACCACATGTCGGTGATCACCGTTCAGGCGGACAGCGCGCCGTATCGCATCGTCGACCTGCCGCCCGCGGCCGTCACCGAGTTCGGCACGATCGCCGCCGAGGCACGCCGCTCGCTCACCGAGATGCGCCGCCTGCTGCACGTGCTGCGCCAGGACGCGGACGCCGGCGCCGAGCACAGCCCGCAACCGGGTCTGGCCGAATTGCCCGTACTGATCGAGACCGCGCATCGGGCCGGCCTGGAGGCGCATCTGTCGATCGAGGACTCCGTGCCCGCGCCGGACCGAATCCCGGTGGGCGTACAACTCTCCGCGTACCGGTTGATCCAGGAGTCGCTCAGCAACGTGGTCCGGCACGCCCCGGGCGCCTCGGTACGGGTCACCGTGACCGCGGACGCCTCGGCGCTGCGGCTGACCGTGGTCAACTCCGCTCCCGGAGCGGCCGGCAGGCCCGTGGAGCCGCGCGGGCCGGTCGAGGATTCCGGCCCGACCGGCACCGGCCAGGGCCTGATCGGCATGCGCGAGCGGGTCGCGATGCTGGCCGGCGAGTTGCACACCGGGGCGTTGGAGGACGGCGGCTTCCGGGTCGCTGCCATGCTTCCCCTACCGCCGGCCGACGCCACGTCGGCCCCGACCACCCCCGGAGCGGCATGACCACCGTAGTGATCGCCGACGACCAGGCGATGATCCGTGCCGGCTTCGCCGCGCTGCTCGCCGCCCAGCCGGACCTGGAGGTGGTCGGCGAGGCCGCCGACGGGCGCGAGGCGGTCCGGCTGACCCGGGAGACCCGGCCGGACGTGGTCCTGATGGACGTGCGGATGCCGATCCTGGACGGCCTGGCCGCGACCCGCGAACTGCTCGGCGAACGCGACGCGTTCGACGCGATGCCCAGGGTGTTGATGCTGACCACGTTCGACATCGACGACTACGTGTACGAGGCGCTGCGCGCGGGTGCGAGCGGCTTCCTGCTCAAGGACGCCTCCCCCGCCGATCTGATCGCCGCCGTGCGGATCGTCGCGGCCGGGGACGCCCTCCTGGCGCCCTCGATCACCCGTCGGCTGATCGCCGACTTCGCTCGCAACCGGCCGATCACACGTGCGAGTTCGACCCGCCTGGGCACCCTCACCCCGCGCGAGACCGAGGTGCTCGGGCTGATCGCGCAGGGCCGCTCCAACGGCGAGATCGCCGCCCACCTCGTGCTCGCCGAACAGACGGTCAAGACGCACGTGAGCCGGATCCTGGACAAGCTCGACCTGCGCGACCGCGCCCAGGCGGTGGTCTTCGCCTACGAGAGCGGCCTGATCACCCCGGGCACACCGGGGTAGCCCGACCGAGCCGAAACGGACCGCGCCGAACCGAGCGTCCGCGAGCGGGTCGGCGACGCTCCGTTGCCGACCCGCTCGTACGCGAACCCTCCCGGCCGCCTCGCGCCTACTCCGTGGGCAGCCCCAGGGCGCGCAACTCGGCCGGGTCTCCCGGTCCGACCACGTCCTTGATGTCCGGACGGGCCAGGCGGGCGGGGTCGGCGAGGATGTTGATCTCGACGATCTTGTCACCCACGATGGTGAAGTCCATCACCCCGAACGCCTTGCCGCCCGGCGCGTTCAGCAGACCCGGAGCCCCGTTGATGAGCACGGGTCGGGCGTACTGCGCGAAGCGCGCGAAGGTGAGCGCCTGCTCGACCACCGCGCGGGCGCCGCGGACCAGTTGGGAGACACCGATCGGGCCGCTGCCGGTGTCGGCACGGAGCAGGACGTCGGGGTCGAGCAGGTCCAGCAGGGCCTGGAAGTCGCCGGCCCGGGAGGCGGCCAGGAAGGCGTCCACGACGCGGCGCTGACGCGGCAGATCCGGCTCCGGCGCCGCGCCCTGCACCCGACGCCGGGCACGGCTGGCGAGCTGCCGGGTCGCCGCGGTCGACTTGTCCACGATCGGCGCGATGTCGTCGAACGGCATCGCGAACATGTCGTGCAGCACGAAGGCGAGCCGCTCGGCGGGGGGCAGCGTGTCCAGCACGACCAGCATCGCCAGCCCGACCGAGTCGGCGAGGACCGCGAGCTCCTCGGGGTCGGCCCCCTCCGCGTGCGAGACGATCGGGTCCGGCACGTGCGTGTCCCACATGTCCTCGCGCCGGGACTTGCGCGAGCGCAGCATGTCCAGGCAGACCCGCCCGACGACCGTGGTCAGCCAGCCGCCGAGGTTGTGCACATCGCTGATGTCGGAGCGGTCCAGGCGCAGCCAGGCCTCCTGGACGGCGTCCTCCGCCTCACTGAGCGAGCCGAGCATGCGATACGCCACCGCCCGCAGATGGCTGCGGTTCTCCTCGAACCGTTCGGCAAGCAGTTCGTGCTCCGTCATCGTTCGCTTTCTCCCGTTCCCGTTCCCCCGGCGCTGTGAGCGACGGATTCCAGACGATATGACACCCGGAAACCGCCGTCCCGGCGCCCCGCCCACCGGCTCGGCCTTCCGGGGTCCGCCGCTCGTGCGCCGGGCCGTGCCCGGTGAGGGACTTCCCGCCGATCCGCCCGCAAAGGTGTCCCCTCGGCCGAACCCCTGGTTGCATGGGCGGCGACCAGGATCGAGGAGGGACCGCGTGCCCAGGCGACGGCCGAATGTGCCCGCGCGACGCGGCACGGCGCAACTGTCGGCCCTTGCCCTGCTCGCCGCCGCCGGCTGCGCGGCGTGCGGCGACACCGCGGCCGCGGCGCCGGACCGAGCCGTCACCGGCTACACCGACGGCGTCGTGTCCGCCACGGTCCCGTGGCAGGGCCGGTCGATCACCTTCGAGGTGGCGGTCGGCGTCACCACTTCGCCCGAGCCGCCGCGGATCACCGACCGGCTGCCCAAGGTCGGCACCGCCCCGAAGGGCACGATGTTCGTCCTGATCGGCCTGCACGCGGCCCTGCGCCCGACGGCCCACCCCGACTCCGGTTCCGGTTCCGGTGCGGACCCGGCCCGTTGCACCTTCGCCTACGGCCACAAGCTCGCCGACGAGGTGGTGCTGCGGCTGCCCGACGGCCGTCGCGTCCCGGTTCTGAACGCCTCCCCGCAGCCGGACCTCTACGCCGCCTCGGTCGAACTCGCCTTCCAGGTACCGGAGTCCTTCCGCGCCGGCACCCTCGCCCTGACTCCGACCGGCACCCTGCGCGCGGCCTGCCCGACCGGCCCGACCGACATCCCGCTGACCTTCCCCACCCACCACTTCACCCTCAGAGCCGACTGAGCCGATCGAACCGCCCAGCCGACCGAGGCAAGCCGGCGGAGCCAGGGAAGCCGAGGGACCCGGTAGACCCGGGAGGCCGAGCCGACCGACCCGCCCGTCACCCGATCCACACCAGGTTGATCACACTCACCATCACCCGGTTCTCCTGCACGATGTACGTCGCGAAGCCGTGCGCCGCGAAGGCCGCCTCCAGGGTGTCCTTGAGGCCACCGCTCATCCGCGCGCCCGCGTTCCACGGGTCGTGGCGCAGTCGCCGCTCCAGTTCGATCCAGGCCCGGCGGGCGGCGGTCGGCAGAGTGCGCCGAATCGCCTCGGCCTCGACGTGGTACTCGACGCCATAGCTCACCGCTGCGCCCGGAACAACCGGTCCACCCGGGGCCGGACGACCCCGGACAGATCGCCCTCCCGGATCCGCCGGGCCCGCTCCAACACGGCCTCGTGGTCGCCGTTCCGGTGATGCACGAGCCGCCGCTGCCACGGGAGCAACACGTGCGCGAGCAGGGCCAGATCGCCCGCGTCGCGCGCGTGCTCCAGGGCCCGGCCGTACTCGACCTCGAACTCCTCCCGCGCCCCCTCCGGGAGTTCGGCCCGCAACTGCCCCGGCGTGGGCCACAGCGCACCGCCGGTATGGACGGTCACGGCCGAAGCGGATGGATCACGAGGCGCGGTCATGCCCCCAAGCGTCGCACCACGCCCCCACTCGACCACCCCTGCTCGCGGAAATCCGACGCCCCGGCGCCCACCGCGCGCTCACAACCGGAGCTTGTGCCACGCCGTGCGCAGGGCCTCCAGCTCGCGACGGGGGAACGGCCGCCGCCAGTCCGCGTACCAGCGGTCCTCGCCGAGGTCGAAGTCCACCCGGTCGAATCCGCGCAGTACGCTCCGCGCGAGCAGTTCGATCGGGTGGCGCGCCTCCCACAACACCTCGCCGGGCCGGTTCCGCATCGATGCGTCGGCGTATTCGACGATCCTGATGTCCACCGCGTCGCCGTCCGGGCTCAGGTGCCACAGATAGCCGTTGGGTTCGGCCTCGAACATCACCTTGTGGTCGCCCGGTTCGCCGAGCGCGAGCCGGGTCGCCGCGTCGATCAGTTCCGCGGGCGCGTCGGTGATGTAGGAGACGACCAACTGCGCCTCCCCGGTGGTGTCGGCGATGGTGCAGTCGGCCCAGCCGGAACCCGAAAGGGTCCAGGTGAACCACAGCGATGCCTTCATTCCGGACATGTTGCCGGCCTTCCTGGAATCACCGCATGGATCGCACGAATCTCACCCGTCCGGCCGGCGCATGGGACGCGCTGCGCCTGGATGTACCCGAGTCCGTGCGGCCGTCGCTGCGCCTGTCGGTGGCGGGGACCCGCAAGCTCGTCCCGGTCGACGAGCCGGCCGCGGCCCCGCTGTTGGTGTCGTCCCGCCCGATGGCGTACGGCGCCCACGTAGAGGGCCCGGTGGACGGTTACGAGCAGCGGATGGCATCGATACACCGCGGCTACCGACGCCGGTGCGAACGCGGTACGGGATGCGGGCCGGCAACTCGCGCGCGACCTGCACCGGCCGCGCGCGGGCTACGGCCAGACCCGGGCCCGGCCGCTCAAGGGCGGCGTCCCCGCCTGGCGGGGCCCGGGCGCGCGCCATGCACCCGACCGGGCACGCCGAGCGCCCGGTCACCGCCCGGCTCCGGCCCGGCCCGCTCGGCCTCGTCGCGAACGCGTACGTCGAGCACCGCCGCCGCGCCCACCCGCCCGTCGCGTACCGCCTCGGCCCGCACCGCCGCGTGATACGGCCCGGCCGCGCCGGCGAACGCCCCCGCGCCCATCGGACCACTCTCGCGCGGGACCCGATAGCGCACGGTCCACACCACCTCCGCGCCCGGGCCGATCGGCGCGCCCGGCTCCGGCTCCACCACCGCGACCCGCTCCTGGTCGAACACCCGGACCCGGAACCGCTCGGCCCCGCCCCCGCGATTGCGCACCAGCAACCGAGCCTCCACCACCTCCCCGGGGGTGGCCGCGATCCGCGCCCGTTCGAATCCGACCTGCACCGCGAGGGCCGGATCGCCCACCCGCTGCCCGGCCAGATCGGCCCCGCACAGCGGCCCCTCGCAGTATCCGTGGCGCTCGTCCGCCACCGGAGTCCCACATAGTCGGCAGTGCCCCGTCACACTCATGGCTGCCCCCGAACGTCGATCCCCCCGCGTCCGAAGACGCCCAACCGAGAAGACCCGTTCCGCATTCGTCCGCGGATAAGGGAAGCCCCTCGTTCCCTCCCTTCCCCCTGATCGCATCCTGCACTAACGTGCCGGCACACCCGGCCGCCCGGCGTCCTCGGACGATCCGTGCACCGGACACCACGACCGCGGGCCGAACCCACCCGGCCCCACCGGCGTCCGCCGAACTCGCGGCGGAATCCGGCCCCACGCACAGCGCAGCGACCCGCACGGAGGTTGTCCCCATGGCATCGACCCTCACCGGCGCGAAGATCGTCGTCACCGGTGTCACCGGCCAAGTCGCCGAACCGGTCGCCAAGATCCTCGCCCGGGACAACGACGTGTACGGCGCCGCCCGCTTCCACGACGACGAGGCCCGCGAGCGCCTGGAGGCCGCGGGCGTCACGTGCGTGAAGATCGACCTGGCCGCCGGCGACGTCGCGGCGCTGCCCGCCGACGCCGACTACGTGGTCAACTTCGCCGTGGCCAAGAACGGCGACTGGAACGTGGACCTGGACGCGAACGCGGGCGGCGTACTGTCCCTGATGGAGCATCACCAGGCCGCCCGGGCCTTCCTGCACTGCTCCTCCACCGCCGTCTACCAGCCCGCCGGCCACAAGGAACTGAGGGAAAGCGCTGCTCTGGGAGACAACCACGGCGTGTGGTCGTTCCTGGAGACGTACAGCATCTGCAAGATCGCCGCCGAGGGCGCCGCCCGCTGGGGTGCGCGCCGGTTCGCGCTGCCGACCACGATCGCCCGCCTGTCGGTGCCCTACGGCGACAACGGTGGCTGGCCCGGCATCCACTTGGAGATGATGCTCGGCGGCGCGCCCGTCGACGTGCACACCAACGCCCCGAGCGTCTACCACCCGATCCACGTGGACGACATCGCCGGCACGCTGCCCGCGCTGTTCGCGGCGGCCACACCCGAGGTCACCACCGTCAACTGGGGCGGCAGCGACCCGGTGAGCATCGAGGAATGGTGCGGCTACCTGGCTGAACTCACCGGCGTGACACCCGAGTTCAACGCCACCGACGCGACCATCGACTCGGTCACGCTGGACCTGACCCGGATGCACGAAATCACCGGCCGCACCACCGTGCACTGGCGGGACGGGATGCGCCGGATGGTCGAGGCCCTGCACCCGGAACTGCTCAAGTAGGACCGATCCGGGCCGCGCGTCGTCGGAGCGCACGTTGTCCGGCGACGCGTCGATCCGGCCCGCGTGCGTCCGGGTTCGGCCCGCGGTCGGCCCGCGTCCGGTTCACGCTCGCCCCGCGCGCTCACCTCGCGAACGCGTGCTCGGTGACCGGCCCGAGTGCCTCGAAGCCCAGCTTCCGGTACACCGGTTCGCCGGCCGCCGACGCCTGGAGCACCGCGACCGAATGCCCCTCGTCGACCGCCGTGTCCAGCGCGGCCCGGGTCAGGGCCGCGCCGTACCCGCGCATGCGGTGGGTGGCCAACGTCGCGATGTTGTACACGCCCGCGACACCGGCGTGCGCGAACACCTCGGCGGTGGCCACCGGCCGGTCGTCCAGGTACCCGACCAGGTAGCGCGCGGCCGATGCGAGCGCGGCCTCGGCGGTCAGTTCGACGAACCGCACGACATCACCCGCGGACGGCGTCCACAGCGTCGACAACACCTCGGCGAAGTCGAGCAACCCCGTGCGCGTGCGCACCGGTTCGATCCGCAACCCGGCCGGCGGCGCGGCCTCGGCGGGCGTGCTCCGGGTCCACCGCGCCCACATGGCCACCTCGGTCTCGTTGACCGGCAGGCCGTGTGCCACCAGCCGCTCGGCCAGGTCCGTCGGCCGCGACCCCCGGGTGACCCACCACGAGAACGGCCGCCCGGTCGCCGCGATCCGGCGCACCGTGCGCTCGACGGCCGCGTCGACCGTCTCGGCGGTCAGCCGCGCGCCCGCGACGATGTTGTACGAATCGTGCGCCAGACCGCTGTCCGCGAGGACCACCCGGTCGTCCTCGTCCACCCGCATCCCGGGAGTGACCCGATGCAGGTGGCACGCGTGCTCGGCAAGGTTGCGGTCCATGGCTTCGATCGGTGCGCGCATCCGGCCATTGTCACCGGGTGCCCCGCCCGAACCCCGCAACGACCGGGCACCGGCCGCCCGGTTCCGGGAGCGCCGGCGTACCCCTTCGACCGGCAAACGTGCCGAACCCGTGACCGGGCGCCGGCACACTCGGCCGCGTGACCGAATCCACTGACGCCCCGACCCCCGCCGAGGATCCCGCCTGGCACTCCGTGCGCTGTCTGTTCCGCCATCAGCCGGACATCTACGAGGAACGCATCACGCTGTGGCGCGCCGCCGACTTGGATGAGGCCATCGCGCTGGCCGAGGCGGACGCGCTGGAATACGCCCGCGACGTGAACGACGCCGAATACCTGGGTCTCGCGCAGGCGTTCCGGCTGTTCGACGCGCAGGTCGGACACGGTACGGAGGTCTTCTCGCTGGCCCGGGACAGCCCGCTGGAACCGACCGAGTACCTCGACGCGTTCTTCGACACGGGCACCGAGCGACAACGTCGGGTCATGGCCGACAGTGATCCCCCGGACGCCCGGTGACCGCCCGCCGCGACAGCCGTCGCCCGGTGTTCATCCGGGGTCGGGTTCACAACTCCGGCTTCGCACGGGACCATGGAGGGCAACTGCCCTATAGATGTAGGTAGGGAGGAGCGCCATGGACGGACTCGTCGTGCTCGCCGTGTCCGCGTGTCTGCTCGGCTTGACCGTGCTCCTGGTGGTGCGCTCGCTCGGCCGTCGCGACCTCAGCACCGCACCCAGGGACCTGCTGCGCGAGGACGGCGTCGCCGACCTCGACGCGGCCGAGTGGTCACCGGACACCGAATGGCCTCGGCAGACCGATGCCGGTACCGCGCCGGACTCGCGCACCTGCCGCTGACTCGGCCGGGCAGAGCCCGCCACGCGTCGGCAGCGGTGCCGGGTCCGGCATCGACGGCCGGTCGGGCGCCGATGCCGGGGTCGGCTTCCGGCTTCCGCCCCGACCGAGCGCGGGCTCCGACGACGCGCGCTACGGCGCGTCGGGTTCGCCGCGCACTCTCGCGTGTGCCGTCGGCGCGTCGGGAGCGTCGGGCGGTTCCGCGTCGGCGGCCACCACCTGGGCCCGGGCCCGGTCGATCCGGCGGTGCCAGCGGGCCACACCCGGGTCGTTGTCCGGATCGGTGGACCTGGCCAGCGCGACGCCGTAGCCGAGCTGGGCGCGCTGCAAGCGGCTCTGCGCCCGGGCCGCCTTGCGGCCGTGCTCGCGTCGGGCCGCCTCCACCGCCTCCTTGCGGGTCTTGTTCGAGGCGAGCGCGGCCAGTTCGCGCAGCGGCAACAGTTCCGGCTCGTCGCCCACGGCGTGTGCGAACCAGCGGTACTCCTGCCGGGCCGCGAGCCGATAGACGAAGCTCGCGATGGCGAGCACCACCAGACCGTTGAGCACGATCTGCACGATGGTCAGGTACCAGTCGGTGCGCCCCAGGACGATCTCCAGGAGCGGCGAGTTGTTCACGAAGTGCAGGCCCCACGCCACCGCGTACAGCGCGCCGGCCGCCGCGAGCCGCACCCCGAGCGGCCGCCGCACCCCGACCACCACGTACGCGACACCCGCGCCGGTCATCGCGGTGAACGCCGCGTGGCTCCACAACCCGTTGACGATGGCGCGGACGAAGAAGCTGGCCACGATCCCGCCGGTCCAGGTCTCGCCGGCCTGGATCGCGGCGTTCAGCGCGTACATCACGTTCTCGACCACCTGGAAGCCCAGGCCGACCAGCGCGCCGAAGACGAAGCCGTCGAGCACGCTCTCGAAGACTCGTCGGTTGATCAGGATCAGCACCACCACGCCGAGCAGCTTGAGCGTCTCCTCGACGATCGGCGCCGAGATCGAGGCGCCCCAGT
Organism: Embleya sp. NPDC025285; assembly: GCF_055558835.1. Classification (NCBI taxonomy): domain Bacteria; kingdom Bacillati; phylum Actinomycetota; class Actinomycetes; order Kitasatosporales; family Streptomycetaceae; genus Embleya; species Embleya sp. NPDC025285. The sequence goes on along the minus strand of NZ_JBVHLU010000010.1, from coordinate 118,196 downwards.
CGGTGGCGAACGCGGGATCCAGCTTGGACAGATAGCTGAGCAGGTTGTCGTTGGCCACGAGCGCGAAGCCGGTCGCCACCACGCCGCCCCACAACACGGCGGCCACGCAGAACGACAGCGGCTCGCGCTCGAACAGGTCCAGGTGGGTGATCACCGCGAGCGCCGGGATCAGCCACATCGTGTGGATGACCACGCTCAGTACGAGCGCGCCGGAGGGTGCCGCCGAGGACAGCCGGATGAAGTTGGGCACCACGCTCGCCGCGGCCGGCGCGAGCACGATCGGATACAGCCAGAACGCCGCGCTCGCCGGCCGCACGATGCTGCCCGCGTCCCGCCGGCCCCGGCGGTCGGTCAGCGGAGCCACGCTCACGACTCGACCACCTCCACCGAGTCGAGCATGGTCACCACGTCGTCGGCGATCGCCTCGGTCAGCGGCGCGGTGTGCCGCGCGGTGAGCGAGACGCCCAGTCCCTGGCCGCCGCCGACCAGCACGGTGAGCGTGCCGGCCACGGTGTTCCCGCTGATCGGCGCGACCAGGCCGGTGAGCCCGCGCGCGGTGGTCACCGAGGCCGGATCGCCACCGACTCGCCCGCGCCCGGTCGCCTCGTAGCGCCGCGCCGCCGCCTTGAACGCGTTCGCCGCCGAGGATTGCCGACCCAGCGGGGTCAGCCGGTACCTCGTCGCGCCCTTGACCAACACGCTGACCAGATCGGCCTGGGAAGCGCCCCGGTCGATCTGCCAGCCGGGTGCCGGGTGGTACCGGAACGTGCCCAGTGTGACCACCTGGCCGAGGTGCACCGGCGCGGCCCCGACGACGGAGCGGTTGAGCAGGTACGGGATCGCGATCAGGAGCAGCATCACGACCGCCACCACGAGCGTCGCGCGCAGTCCGTGGGTGGACGGGATCGGTGCCGACCTCGAACTCGGGCTCGAATCCGGCGAAGGTGGTCGCGGAACGGGTGCGGTGAGAGACAAACGCGACTCCTGTCTGGCGTCGTGGGCGTCTCCGCCGGTACCCCCGCCGTCGCCGAATGTCACTCGGTGCTCGACCGAAGGAGTGATTCGGTCACGGTAAAATCACGAAAACGCTGTTTTCGTCCCACCGATCGATGGACGGCTGTTACAGAGCCGTCGAAGGACCGTCTCGCCGTCCGGTTAGGGTCGTTTTTGTCAACAGCACCACCCCCTGAACGCCTGCCGGAGCCCTTCCCTTGAACTCCCTTTCCGCACGCCGTCGTCGCGCGACGGCACTGGCCGGTGCCGTACTCGTCGCGGTGACCGCGTCCGCGTGCGGCTCGTCCGGCGACTCATCGGCGGAGAACGCCAAGTCCACGAGCGCGCCGACCCAGTCCGGCGGCCACCCGGTGAACCCGCCCGCGAAGCCCGCGCTGCCGAGCAAGGTCGTCACGCCGACCGGACCTGCCACGAACTTCACGACCGCCACGACCACTTCGGTCGGGCCGATCCTGATGACCTCGTACACGGGCCCCAAGTCGGGGGTCACCGGCAAGGTGTGGGTGTGGCTGCCTCCGGAGTACCACGACCCGGCCTACGCGAAGCACGGCTTCCCGGTGCTCACCCTGTACGCGGGTGGCCAGAGCAATGGCTACAACACCTGGACCGACAACCAGTTGCCGATCCAGGAACTGAACGTGCAGGAGGCCAAGGCCGGCCGGACGCATCCGTTCATCATGGTGATGCCGGTGCAGAACCTGGAGAAGGACGAGAAGCGCAGCCTGGAGTGCAGCGACATCCCGGGTCAGCCGAAGATGGGCACCTGGATGGCGCAGGACATCCCCGACCTGGTCAAGGCCAACTTCCGCACGCTCCGCGACCCGGCCGGATGGGGTGTGATGGGCGCGTCCACGGGCGCGTTCTGCAGCGTCAAGCTCGCACTCCGACACCCGGAGCAGTTCAAGGTCGCGGTGCCGATCGACGGCTACTTCAACCCGGATTCGCCGCTGTGGAAGGGCCACGAGGCCGAACGGCTCGCCAACAGCCCGGATCAGCTCATCGCGGCGGGCAAGGCCGGGATCGACGTGCTCGCGACCGCGGGCGGCGGGGATCCGGCCGAGGTCCGGCTGGTCAAGGCCTTCGTCGCCAAGGCGGCGCCACCCGTGCGCATCGAGTACTACGAGCAGCCCGGTGGCAGGCATCTCACCTCGCATTTCAAGCGGATGATCCCCGACCTGCTCGGCTGGCTCGGCCGACACATGTCCCCACCCACCACCGACTGACCGTGTCCGGACCGTCGCTGAATCACCCTGGAAGACCACAGTGAGCCTGACCGGTACGCCCTTCTATATAACGACCATCGTGCTCGCGATCGCCGCCGTCGCGGCGGCCATGATCGCGTGGAACCGCATCCCCGGACCCAAACCGGTCAAGATCGTCGCGCGGCTGTTCATGCTGGTGACCTGCCAGGCGACGGCCATCCTGATGGTCTTCGTGATGGTCAACAACGCGAACAGCCTCTACGACACCTGGGACGACTTCCTCGGCACCGGCGGCGGCCACGTGACCGAGGCCCGCGAGCCGGCGCCGCCGCCCGCGCCCGAGGTCAAGCTGCTCACCAAGTTCGAGCCCGCCTCGGACGGCAAGATGGGCGAGGGCGTCCAGGAGACCACCCTCAAGGGTCCGCAGTCGGCCGTCGAGGCCGAGGTCTACGTGTGGCTGCCGCCGCAGTACAAGGACCCGGCGTTCGCGGACAAGAAGTTCCCCGTGGTCGAACTGCTGCCCGGCTACCCGGGTTCGGCCAAGGCGTGGTTCGGCACGCTGGACGTCAACAAGCAGCTCAAGGCCCTGATGACCAAGGGCGAGGTGGCGCCGTTCATCCTGGTCTCGCCGCGGACCAGGCTGCTCGCGGGCCAGGAGGACACCGGCTGCGCGGACGTGCCGGGCAAGGCCAACGCGGACACCTGGATCTCCGGCGACGTGCGCCGCATGGTGATCGACAACTTCCGCGCCGAGTCCGACCCCAAGCACTGGGCCATCGCGGGCTACTCGGCCGGCGGCCACTGCGCGACCCGGATGGCGCTGCTGCACCCGGACCGCTACGGCGCGGGCGTGAGCCTGTCCGGCTACAACGACCCCAAGGGCGAGCCCGACTCGGTCACCTCGAAGGACCCGGCCCTGCGCGAGTCCTCGAACCCGCTCACCATCCTCAAGAACGCCCCCCAGCCCCCGAAGGTCGCCCTCTACCTGGCCGGCGAAAAGGGCGACGGCTACGGCGACGCCCAAGCGCTCAAATCCATCGCCAAGCCCCCCACCGCAATCACCATCGCCGAAATATCGGGCGGCGGCCACGGCACCGACGTCTGGCGCCGAATGGTCCCCGACGTCTTCCGCTGGCTGACCAAAACCCTCGTCTAACCCACCCGCCGGCCGGACCCCCTCCAGCCCGGCCGGCACCCAACTCCAAACCCAGCCCAACCGACGCTTAAGGCCAAACCCAGCCCGGCCGGCGCTTGAGGCCACCCCACCCAACCAACACCCGAGGTCAGCCGAACAACCCATCAGCCCGGCCGGCGCTTGAGGCCACCCCAGCCCGACCGACGCGTGAGGCCACCCCACCCAACCAACACCCGAGGTCAGCCGAACAACCCATCAGCCCGGCCGGCGCTTGAGGCCAAAATCCAGCCCGGCCGGCGCTTGAGGCCACCCCAGCCCGACCGACGCGTGAGGTCAGACAAACGACCCATCAGCCCGGCCGGCGACTGAGGCCAACCCCGCAACCTCCCGAACGTGCCGCCCCGCCCCCTCCGCAAGGAGCGACCGCAGGGCCGAAAACACCTTCCGCGCCTCGACCGCATTCCAATCCGCCGGCAACAACTCCGCAGGCAACCCCGGATCCAGATACGGCAACCGCCGCCATTGCGTAAGCATCGGAACATACGTCCGAAACGCCTCGCCCGGATCCACCCCCGGACGCCGCACGAGTTCGGCGGCGGCCGGCCCATACTCGTCGGTGAACAGCGCGTACTGCTCCTCGATCGCCTCGAAGTCCCACCAGTCCCCCACCGCGGACCCCAGCTCCGCAAACGCCGCGTCGCCGGTGAACAGGTGTACGTAGTCCGCGAGTTCGACCCGAACCAAAGTGCGCCGCGCATCCTCCAGCAGCCGCGCCGGCGCAATCCACACACCGGGCGACACGTTGCCGAACCCCAGCCACGTCAACCGCGACCGCAACTGATGCCGATGCGCCCGCTCGGACTCGGGCACCGAGAAGATCGCCAGCACCCAGCCGTCCTCGAGCCGAGCCGGCTCCAGGTTGCCGAAGATCCGCCGATCGCCCTCGTCGAAGATCGACTCCATCGCCGGGCTGAGCCGATAGCCGGTACCGTCCCGCCGCTCCTGCGTGAGTGTGCCGCGCTTCTTCAACCGCGAGATCGCCGATCGCACCGCCGGCGCGTCCACGCCGAGTTCGCCCATGAGCACGATCAGGTCGGCGATCGAGATCCAGCCGCCGAGTCCGCGCACGAACGCGCCGTACACGGTGTTGATCAGGGAGCTGGGCCGGGCCGGGGTCTCCGCCATGGTCGCCTTCCTCGCGGAGTCTGGTTCGCCGGCGATCCTATCCGGGGTCCACCTCCGCGCCGGCGACCGGCGTGCCCTCGGCCGCGCGCCGGCGCAGTTCGCCGCGCCGCAGCTTCCCGGTGCCGGTGCGCGGCAACTCGTCGACGAACTCGATCAGCCGCGGGTACTTGTACGGCGCCATGGTCCGCTTGACGAAGGTCTGGAGCGCGCGGACGGTCGCCTCGTCCGCGCTCACCCCGGGAGCCGGCACCACGTATGCCTTGACCACCATGCCGCGTCTCTCGTCGGTCGCGCCGACCACACCGCACTCGGCCACGTCCGGGTGGGTGCACAACACCGCCTCGACCTCGGGCCCGGCGATGTTGTAGCCGGAGGAGACGATCATGTCGTCGCTGCGCGCCTGGTACCAGAGGTACCCGTCCGCGTCACGGATGTAGGTGTCCCCGGTGATGTTCCAGCCGTCCCGCACGTAGTCGAGCTGACGCGGGTCGTCCAGGTACCGGCACCCGGTCGGGCCCTTCACCGCGAGCTGCCCGGCGGTGCCGTCCGGGACGGGCTTGCCGTCCGGACCGAGTACGACGGCCTGGAAACCGGGCACCGGAAGCCCCGTCGCGCCCGGGCGGATCGCGTCGTCGGCCGCGGAGACGAACACGTGCAGCATCTCGGTCGCGCCGATCCCGTCGATGATCCGCAGGCCGATCGTGTCCCGGTACGCCTGCCACACCCCCGCCGGCAACGCCTCACCGGCGGACACGCAGCGCCGCACGCCGGCGAGCAGGTCGGCGAGGCCCGCGCCGAGGATGGCCCGGTAGGCGGTGGGCGCGGTGAACAGTACGGTGACCTGCCGCTCGGCGACCACGGCGGCAAGTTCCTCGGGCGTCGCGCGTTCCAGGAGCAGCGTGGCCGCACCCGCGCGCAGCGGGAACACCACCAGGCCGCCGAGCCCGAAGGTGAAGCCCAGCGGCGGCGTGCCGGTGAACAGGTCGGCGGGCTCGGGACGCACGATGTGCGCGGAGAACGTGTCGGCGATGGCGAGCACGTCCCGATGGAAGTGCATGGTGGCCTTGGGCCGCCCGGTGGTCCCGGACGTGAACGCGATCAGCGCGACGTCGTCGGCCGAGGTGTCCACCGTCTCGAACACGGTGCTCTTCGCGGCGCAGCGGGCGGGCAGGGTGTCCTCGCCCGGGCCGCCGTAGGTGAGTACGCGCAGGCCCGGGGTGTCGGCCGCGTCGAGTTCGGCGGTGAAACGGTGGTCGCACAGCGCGACCGCGGGTCTGCCGATGTTGTGGATCGCGTCGAGTTCGTGCGCGCGCAGCAGTGGCATCGTGGTCACCACGACCGCGCCGGCCTTCAGCGCGCCGAACCAACTCGCGACCAGCCAGGGGTTGTTGGGACCGCGCAGCAGTACCCGGTTGCCGGGCACGACGCCGAGGTCCTCGGTCAGGACGTGCGCGACCTGGTTGGCGCGGGTGAGCAGGTCACCGTAGGTCCAGGTCTCGTCCGGGGTGACCAGGCACCGTCGGTGCGCCCCGTGTCGCGCGATGGTGTCGTCGAGCAGTGCCGCGGCGCAGTTGAGCCGGTCGGGGTAGCGCACGTCCGGCAGGTCGAAGATCAGCTCGGGCCATTGCTCGACCGGCGGCAGCCGATCCCGGGAGAACGTGTCGACGTGCGCGGAGGGACGGAGCTGCATGCCGGCACCTCATCATCCTGTTGCCATCGTGACGACAGTCAACGGTACGCGACATCGGCCCGCTATGGCATCCCCTTCCCGCCGAGCGCCGAGCGCCGAGCGGGACGCGTCGGCGGTCGTCGCGCGGGCATCCCGTCACGAGGGCCTCGCTCGCGCGGCGTCCCGCCAAGCGGGCATCTCGCCATGCGGGCATCTCGTCGGGCGAGCGTCCCGCCGTGCGGGCATCTCGTCGGGTGGGCATCCCGTCACGCGCCGGTCCCGTTCGCCACCAGTACCGTGCCCCGACCGATCGCGCAGACCGTCTCGCCGCCGTCGGCGGACACCATGGTCAGCGTGCAGTCGCAGACCGCCTGTCGGCGGCCGGCGTGCACGATCCGCGCGTCGGCACGCAACGTGGCACCCAGCGCCGGGCGCAGGTATTGAACGGAGACGCTGCCGGTCAGTACGGCCGAGCCGAGCGTGCTGCCGGCCGCGAAGGTGATCGCGTTGTCGGCCGCGTAGGCGAGCACACCGCCGTGCAAGTAGCCGTTCTGTTGCCGCAATTCGTCGCGAACGTCCACCTCCAGCGTGGCCTCCCCGGCACCGAAGGCGGTGACCCGGGCACCGACGAGTCGGCTGAACGGCTGGGCGGCCAATACGGATCGGGCGAAGTCGAGCGCCTCACGCGCCGCACGCGCGTCGGGGGCATCCGCCGTCTCGGGCGTGGTCGGCGGATCTGCGGGGCTCTGGGTCATCGTGGTGCCGCCCTTCGCGTGGAGGGATCGGGAGGGCCGCGGGCGGCGCGTCCCCCGACGGGTGATCATCGAACCAGAGTCCCGATCACCCGCGTCGGGGCTTCCCGGGCACAATCGGGTCATGTTCGAACTGCTGCCGGGTGTCGGGGTGGTGCTGCCGCGCGGCGCCGGGACGTTGCGGTTCGAAATGAGCGAGTCGCAGGCGCAGTGGGTGCTGTCCACGGTGGTGGACGTACGCCCGTACTGGTCCTGTGCCGGGGCCGGCTACGGGGATGACGGCCACCGGGAGTTCTGGAGCTTCGGGGGTCACCTGGGCACCCTGCGCATCGACGTGACCGGCTCCGAGCACGGGTGTCGCACCATCACTTTCGAACCGGAGCCCGGCACCACCACGGATCCGGTGGTGTGGCGGGACGTCGACGTGTTCGGGTATCCCGCCGACGAGGTCGAGGCCGCGTTGGCGCCGAAGGCGGCGCGCGAGGCCGTCGGGCTGTTCCTGACCCGGGGCACGGCGGAGGCGGCGACCCGGATGGCGCGGGCGCGGTTGACCACCGAGGGCGGATCGGCGCGCCGGATCGGCTGACGCCACCGGGCGCCGTCGGATGTGCTTCGTCACATCACGGCGCGATGGTGAAATTGGACAGCTTCCCTTACCGTGGGCGCGCGTTTCGGCCCGGCCGGGACCCGGACGACCGGCCACGGTCCCGGTCCGATCCCGGGCATCCTCGGCCCCGAAAAGGAGAGCGGCGTCATGGCGCGGGACAAGCTGGGTGTGGCGATCGTGGGGACCGGATTCGGATGCATCACGCATCTGCCCGCCTTCCGGGACGCGGGCTTCGAGGTGCGGGCGTTGGTCGGCCGGGACCCGGCGCGTACCGCCGAGCGGGCCGAGCGGTTCGGGGTGCCGCACGCGTTCACCGATCTCGACGCGGCGCTCGCGCTGGACGGCGTGGACGCGGTGACCGTGGCCACCCCGCCGCACACGCACGCCGACATCGTGATCGCGGCGGTGACGGCGGGCAAGCACGTGGTGTGCGAGAAGCCGTTCGCGACCGACGCGGTCGAGGCGGCCCGGATGCTGGACGCCGCCGAGAAGGCCGGCGTCGTACACATGCTGGGCACCGAGTTCCGCTGGCAGTCCTCGCAGGCCCTGCTCGCGCGGTTGATCGCGGACGGCGCGATCGGCGAGCCCCGGCTCGCCACCTGGCTGTTGCACATCCCGGTGCTGACCGGGCCGGACGCCGAGGTACCCGCGTGGTGGGGTCGGGCGGAGGAAGGCGGCGGCTGGCTGGGGGCGCACGCGTCGCACTGGATCGACCAGATCCGGCACACGCTCGGCGAGTTCGCCGGGGTCAGCGCGGGCCTGCCGCTGGTCGCCGACCGGCCGGGGCAGACCGCCGAGGACACCTTCAACATCCGTTTCCGCACGGTGACCGGCGTCGAAGGCACGCTGCAAAGCTCCGCCGGGGTCTACGGACCACCGCTGCTGACCACGCGCGTGGCCGGTACCCACGGCACGGCCTGGGTCGAGTTCGACGACGTCTGGCTCGCCGACGCCAATGGCGACCGGCGCGTCGACACCCCCGCCGACCTGGCCAACCCGGACCCGATCGCACCCCCGTCCGACCTGATGCACACCGCCTACGACCTCCTGCACTCGATGGGCATCGACCGCGCGCCGTACACCAGGCTCGCCACGACCTTCGCCGCCCTGATCAACGGCGCCCCGGTCCCCGAGGCCCCACGCCACGCCGGCTTCGCCGACGGCGTGGCCGGCCAACGAGTCCTCGACGCGATCCGCGCCTCCGCCGCCGCCGGCGGCCACTGGACGCCCTGCGCCTGACCGCGGGCGGCCACGCGGCCTGTCTCGGATCGCTCCGCGCGGGCGCCGGGATGCGTGCGCGGGGTCGATCCAGGAAACCCACCCCTCGGAGCGATCAGCTCGGGCGCGAGGGTACGTCGAAGGTGTCGAGCAGAGCGCCGACGTACTCCTCCAGCCGCGTGGTGAGCAGCGCGGGGGTCAGGTCCGGGCGACCCGACTCCCGCCACGGGACCGCGACCTTCTCCGCGTCCGGCGCGAAGGCGAGTGCGTCGAGCAGACGCCAGTACAGGTGTTCGGCCGGATCGTCGGCAAGCCGCCCACCGGCCGCCGCGTAGGCGGTCGCGAAGCCCATCGCGGCGGCCGGGCCGTGCAGCAGGGCCGACGCTGTCGAGCAGTGCGCGACATCCAGGTCGGCCGGTCCCCACGAGGTCTCCACCCAGTCGACCACCCCGGCGACCCGCGCCTTTGGCCCGTGCCCGGCGAAGAGCACGTTCCCCGGGTGGAAGTCACGGTGCAGGAAGCGTCCGCGATACGGGGGCGGTTCGCGGCGAATCAGGTCGATCGCGCGTCGCCAGAGTTCGGGCCGCCCGGTTCTCTCGGGTACGCGCACCCGTTCCGGGGAGGTCCACGCCTGATAGCCCCGGGGCCGGGTGCGATCGTCGACCTCGACCGCGTGTACGGCGACAAGCAAGCGGGCCGACAACACGATCCGTTGCTGCGCCCCGTCGTCGTCACCCAGCCGAATCTCCCCCGGGAGCAGCGACATCAACAGGGACGGATGGTCGCAGTACTCTCCGCGCGGGTCCACGGCCACGAGCGTCGCCGCCGGGATGCCGCTACCGGCGAGCAGTTCCAGGATCGCCGCCTCCCGGCCCAACAGCCCCTCGGCGTGCCGCACGAAGAACGGCTTCACGAACGACCGCAATACCAGCGCTCGTTCACCGGCGGGACCGGCCACGCGCAGGCGACGCATCACCGACGTCCAACCACCGACCAGCCGCTCGGCGCCGACCACCCGCTCCCCGGCGGGCAACACCGACTCGACCCACGCCCGTGTCGCGGCCCACTCCACACCCTCGTCACCCACGCCGGCAGCGTACCGACCGACCCACCCGCCGACTCCCGCCCGCGCACCCCACCGTCCGCGTATGACGAGCTTCGAGACCCACCACCCGCAAAGCCCTGGACGACAGGCTCGGAAGCTCGGTGGAGGAAGTTCCGGCGGCGCCGGATCCGCGCCGCCGGTTGATCACGCCTCGTGCGCGCCGGGGCGGAGGTCGAGGCGGCGCAGGAGTTGGGCGTTGAGGGCGACCACGACCGTGGAGAGGCTCATCAGGATCGCGCCGACCTCCATCGGCAGGACCACACCCGCCCAGGCCAGGGCACCCGCGGCCAGTGGCACGGTGACGAGGTTGTAGCCCGCCGCCCAGGCCAGGTTCTGCCGCATCTTGCGGTAGACGGCGGTGGACAGGCGACGTACGCCGAGCACCGCGCGCGGGTCGTCGGAGGCCAGCACGACACCCGCCGACTGCACCGCGACGTCGGTGCCGGCGCCGATCGCGATGCCGACGTCGGCTCGGGCCAGCGCCGGCGCGTCGTTGACGCCGTCGCCGACCATGGCCACGCGCAGGCCCCGGGCCTGGAGTTCGGCGACCTTGGCGTCCTTGTCGCCGGGCAGTACCTCGGCGAAGATCTCGTCCACCCCCAGGTCGCGCCCGACCCATTCGGCGACCTGCCGCGCGTCCCCGGTGAGCATCCCGACGCGGACTCCCACGGTGTGCAACTCACGGACGGCGGAGCGGGATTCGGGGCGGATCTCGTCCTCCAGCGCGAGCGCCCCGGCCACCTCGTCACCGGTCAGCACGTACAACACGGCCGCGCCGCGCCCGACCCAGTCCCCGACGGTCGCCGACAGCCCGTCGGGCACGCGGACGGCCGTCTCGCGCAGCAACGCCGGCCCGCCGACCCGCACCCGGGTGCCGGCCACGTCCGCCTCGACGCCTCGGCCCGTCATGGACCGGAACCCGCTTGCCACGACCGGCTTTCCGTGCTCCTCGGCAGCGCGCACGATGGCCCGGGCGAGCGGGTGTTCGCTCTCCCGCTCGGCCGCGCCGGCGAGCAGCAGCACCTGGCCCTCGTCCCGGCCGGGTGCCGCCGCGACCCCGGTCACCGCGGGCGCTCCGCGGGTGAGCGTGCCGGTCTTGTCGAACAACACCACGTCGACGTTGCGCATGCGCTCCAGCGCGATCCGGTCCTTGACCAGGATGCCCTGCCGCGCGGAGAGCTCCGTCGAGATCGCGATCACCAGCGGGATCGCCAGCCCGAGCGCGTGCGGGCAGGCGATCACCAGCACCGTGACGGTCCGCTCGATCGCCGACCCGCCCTCGCCGAGCAGCGACCACACCACCAGCGTCAGCACCGCCGCGCCCGCCGCGTAGTAGAACAGCAGCGCCGCCGCCCGATCCGCCAACGCCTGGGCCCGGGACCGGGATTGTTGCGCCTCGGCGACCAGCCTACGGATCCCCGCGAGTTGGGTGCCCTCGCCGGTCGCGGTCACGACGACCCGCACCGCGCTGTCCACCGCGACCGTGCCGGCGACCACCGTGTCACCCGCACCGCGCGGCACCGCTCGGGACTCGCCCGTGATCATCGACTCGTCGAACTCGGCCGCCCCGTCCGCGATCCGGCCGTCCGCCGGGACGCGTGCCCCGGAGCGGACGAGCACGGTGTCGCCGGCCGCCAGGTCGGCCACCGGGATGCGCTGGAACTCCCCCTCCGGTCCGACCCGTTCCGCCTCGTCGGGGAGCAACGCCGCGAGTGCGTCCAGGGCGCCCGAGGCGGCGCCGAGCGCGCGCATCTCCAGCCAGTGGCCGAGCAGCATGATGTCGACCAGCAGGACCAGCTCCCACCAGAAGTCCAGCTCGTGCGAGGCGATTTCCAGCGTCGCGGCCCAGGACGCGAGGAAGGCTACCGTGATCGCCATCGCGATCAGCGTCATCATCCCCGGACGCCGGGCCGCGAGTTCGGTGCGGGCGCCGGTCAGGAAAGGCCATCCGCCGTAGCCGAACACGACCGTGCCGAGGAGTGGCGGGATCCAGGACGAACCCGCGAACGACGGTTCTTCGTACCCGAGCACGTCCGCGAACATCGGACTCAGCGCCAGCACGGGCAGCGACAGCAGCAGGCTCAGCAGAAACTTGCCGCGGAACATCTCGGCGTGCCCGGTGTGACCGCCGTGCCCCTGGTGCTCGTCGTGGCCTTGGTGGCCTCCGTGCCCCGCATGGCCTCGCGGCTCGCCGTGCCCGGCGGGGCCTTCGTGCGCGGCATGCCCCGCGTGCGCCGCGTGCCCCTCGTGACGGCCACCCTCGCCCGGTCCTTCGCGGCCCGCGTGTGCGTCTCGTCCGTCCCGCTCAGCCCGCCCGCGCTCCATGCCGCTTCCCTTCTCGCCCGCCATCGACTTACCCTTTATACCCCACAGGGGTATAAGTAGCGTCGATCGACCCGCGCTCATTCCTTGCGATTCCGGCGGAACCATCCGCATCTCGGGCCGGCGGCGGTATAACCAGAGACCAGCCCCCTCTCCCTCGGGAGGCCAACATGGTGCGTCAGCCACGATCCCGCAGTGTCGACTGGTTGTGGTGGGCGACCTCGTCGGGCGAACTGCAACCCTTCCTGGATCATCCGGATCACGATCAACAGGAGATAGCCCGGGAGAAGTCGGCGGTCGCGGTCCAACTCGCCCGCCTCGGCGATCCGCTCGTGGACTGTCTGGCGGCAATCGCCCCGGACGTCCTGGCCGACGCCCTGTGGCGGTTGCCGAACCCCACCCGGACCGACACGCTGCGCGCGCTGCGGGTACCGCCCGCGCGCCGCCCCACTCCCGCGATCGCCGAACACGCGCTCAAGCGGCTGCGCAAACAGACCGCGAGCGTTCGCGGCTACACCGCCCAGGTCGTCACCCTGCCGGTGCTGCGCGTACTGCTGCCCGCGACCCTGGACACCGACTCGGAGGCGTTGGACGGCGAGATCCTGGAAAGCCTGAAGACCACGACGTTGACCCCCGATCTGATCCGGCTCACCGCGATCGCCGATTGGGGGTTCAGTTGTCAGGCCGCCGCGCTGCTGCGACTGACGCTGACCGAGGCCGATCTCGCACTGCCCGGCTGGCCCGCAGACGTGATCGCCGACGTGGTGACGGCGTGTCGGCGGTTCGAGGCGTTCTGCCGGGACCGGATGTGCGGCGCGAGCGAACCCCCGTCGCCGCTGCGCTCGCTCGACGACGCGCTCGGCCGGGCCCGGGCCGCCGCCGACTCGGTGACCGCCTCCGTAGCGGCCGGCCGCCCGCCGGAGGAGGCCGACCTGACCATGCTCGCGCTGGTCGGTCCAGCCGTCGCGGAAGCCCGAGAGGCGGTCGGCGCGCTGGTCGGCGCCGAGCCGGACACACTGCCCGAGGACCGACCGGGGCTGGCCGCCGCGATCACCGTGCACGAGGCCGCCGTACACGCCCGGGAACTCGCCGGCGTGGACCGCTTCCGGAATCTCGTCGGCCCGTCGGTGCACGGCGCGGCGATCACCGAACTGCGCGAGCTGGCAACCGATCTGAGTACGCGTCACGAAAACTGGGAGCCGACCGACCGGCGCCGGGTAGTGGCCCTGGCCGATCTCGGCGCGCTGATCGACGAGATCGCGGCCGACCGGGACGAGGGCGTGGACGCACTGGCCGAGACGGTCCGCCCACACCTGCCCGACCCGACCATCGTCAACGCCGCGCTGCGCGGCCGGTTGTCCTGGGACGAGACACCGACCACGGCCACCCCGCACGCCGCGACGCCCCCGCCGATCGCCGAGGAAACGGGGACGGCACCCGAGAGCACAAGCGACACCGAACCCGCCCCGACGCCCGAGGCTCCACCGCTCGACGCCGACGATCCGTCGTCGGGGGCGGAGGCTGCGGCTGCCGACACGGACGGCCGGGCCGACGACGCCGACGATGGCGGCGGCGGGGTCGAGACCGTCGGCACGGTGCCGATCGAGTCCGACCCCGACCCGGAGCCCGCCCCCCGACCCGACCCCGGTCCCGACTCCGCGACGCTGATCGGCGAGTTGATCGGTCGGGGCGACTACGCCTCGGCCGTGCGGGCAATGTCCGCCGACGCTCCGGAGCGCATATCCGCGCTGCGCGCCCTCGCCTACGCCAACGGCGCGCGCTCGGACACCGGCGCCCTCGCAGTGTCCCTGCGCGACGAACTCGACGAAATGGCCCTGCGCGTACCCGGCCACGACCGAGCGACCCAACTGCTGACCGTGGCCGCGGCCGCGCGCGCCGCCGTACTGTGCGGACACAGCACTTACGGCCTGCTCCAGGAGGCCGCCGCCGGGCTGAGCGACCTGCCCGCCGTGGCCACATTGGCCCGACACATCGCCACCGGCTCCGCGCAGGGACTGCTCGGCGGCGCCCGCAACCTCGGCGCGCTGGAAGCCCTCGCCGAGGCGGAGGCCGGCGCCGCCACGTGCGCGGCGGACGCCGCCGAGGCCCTGCTGCACCCGCGCCACCTGCGCTTCCCACGCGCCACCTCGATCGCCCAACTGTGGTGGCGACCCGAGGACGGCCTGCTGGGCCGACTGCTACGGCTGGCGGCCGGCAACGAACGGAGCGACGTGGACGAGGTCGCCGAGGCGCTGCGCCGGCTCACCAAGCACCACGAGTTGGAGAACCGACTCTCCGCGATCGACGAGGAGTTCCGCAACGGCAAGGGGCACCGCCTGGAGGGGCCGGCCCGACGCAGGCTGCTGGAGTACGCCCGCGAGTCGCTCGGCACGGTGAGCCGCTGGGTGGACGCCATGCGCCGGGTCGCCGAGACCGAGTCGGAGGCGGAGTCCTGGATCGCCGGCCCGCTGGCCGACCTGCGCCACACCCTGATCGCCGACCGCCCCGAAGCCGACCGCGAACTCGCCGATTTCGCCGCACACACCGGCGACCCACTCGCCGCCGGCGCGGCACGAGCCGCCGCCGCGAGCCTGTCCGCGACCCTCGACCTCCTCGACGGCCGCCCCCTGACCGGCCCCGAACCCACCCCCGAAACCCTCCTGCCCCCCAGTGCCCCCACTACCGACTGACCCCAACACGACACGCCACGAACACGAACGCAACAAGCGCAGCCGCAGACGCGAGGGCGGAGCCCGACACGGAGGCAGGTGCAAGCGCCAACGACGGAGGGCGCGCGGACGCGGGCGCGCGGGCGAGGGCCGACGCGAAGAGCAGGCGCGGGCGCAGACGCGCGGACGAGCGCCGACGACCGAGGCAGACGCGAACGCGGAGGCAGACACGGGAGCGAGGGCCGACGCGGAGAGCAGGCGCGGGCGCGCGGGCGAGGGCCGACGCGGAGAGCAGGCGCGGGCGCGCGGGCGAGGGCCGACACGAAGTGCGGGCGCGAGCGCGGGCAGAGGCGAACGAGCACAGGAACCGGGACGAACAATGCGGCTCACCCGGGACGAGCGCGGATACTCGACAGGCAGCACCGCAGGCACTCGCACCCGCACCCGCACCCCTCGCCCGGCCCCCTGTCCGCCCGCGCGACGCGGTCGCACCGGGCGTACCGGCCCGCGCTCGCGTCCACGGGACCTGTTCCGTCTAGGGGACCTCTTCCTCCGGGATGATGTGCATCGCCGCCTCCTCCGCGCCCGCCGCGCCGCCGTCGATGCCGACGTCGTGGGCGACCGCCTCCGATTCGGTGTCCTCGTGGGCACCCTCGTCCTCGGCGACCAGCCGCCCCGCCCTGGGGTCGGGGCTGCCCTCCCATTCGTCCGAGACGACGTCGTCGACGGAGACGTCCGGCTCCTCCTCGGCCAGGAGTTGGTCGAGCGACTCGCCGCGTCGCTCCTCCTCGGGAGTGTTGCCGTAACGCTCCGCCGCCGACCAGCGGTCCGGCGGCAGGATCCCGGTGTCCAGCGGGTCGTACGACAGGTCGTCGGTCGACAGCGTGTCCTCGGGGCCGAGTACGCCGTCGTCGCCCGGTGTGTCCGGGGAGTCTTCGGTCGGGTCCGGAGTGTCGTCGCTCATCGCCTGCCACCTTCCGCTGAAGTGCTCGTGCTGTGCGTCCAAGGGCTCGGCCCCGTCCCCCGCGACCCGAGTGACCTTGCCCAGCGCCGGCCGGTTCATTCGGGGCTGCCCGGGAGCGGCCCCGCCTGGCAGCATGTCCGGGTGCCGGAATATCGCTTGCGCGTAGCCACGGTCCTGACCTGTCTTCTGCTCACCGCCACCGGATGCGGCTCCGACGGCGACGACGGACCCGACGACAGGGCCGACGGACCCGCGAGGGTCGACCGCGCTCCGGAGCCCACCGAGGTCGCCGACGTCCGCCCCGAGCCGACCCTGACCATCAACTGCCTGCACACCATCGGCGAACGCCCGGAGCCCACGAGCGATTCGACCGTCGTCCTCGGCGACGTCGCCCTGGAGACCGGCCGCAGGCTCCAGACCACCAAGTCCACGGGCACCGAGTACCTGCACCCCTTGTTCGCCAAATCCGGCCTGATGGTGCGCAACGGCGCCGTCGTCGACATCGAGGTGTTGCCCGCGCCCGGCAACGGCGCGTCCATCGGCTGGGGCAACGGCCAGTCCTCCGCCGTCGCCGTCCGGGTCCCGGGCTGCACGACCGGCTCCACGGCGAACTCCTGGACGGCCTTCCCCGGCGGCTACTACGTGGACCGGCCCAGCTGCCTCACCCTGGTCGTGCGCTCGCGCGGGTTGCAGACGAAGGTGCGTGTCCCGGTTGGCGCCGACTGCTGAGCCAAGGCATCCCGACCGAGTGCCGCGCCGAGGCATCCCGACCGACTGCCGCGCCGAGGCATCCCGACCGACTGCCGCGCCGGGGCATCCCGGCCGACTGCCGAACCGAGGCGCCTCGGCCGACTCCCGCCCGCGGCGCTTCCGACCGGTTGGAGGCGATTCCCCCACCACCGGGCTCACAGCCCACCCAACCGCTCGTTCCAACGATGTAGACACCTCCACCCGTCTCATGCCTGAGGCTGATTTTTCCTGATGGATTTGGACGATCTTTGATCGCCGGCGCAGGGTGGTCCAGGGGGCAAGGGACGGAAAGCCCGGTCCTGGGGCCGGGGAGGGAGCGGACGGAATGCACGAGGCGCAGACACGCGAGACGAGCCGCGACGAATGGCAGACGCTGCACACCGGGACTCGGGAGTCCGCGGCCCGAGGGTTGCGCGAGGATTTGACCCACGCCGGAGTGGCCGAGGCGGACCTGGCCCGACGGGTGACCGAAGCCTGGGCGGGCTCCGTGGTGACCGTCGCGAGCACCGGCCGGCAATTCCGGATCACCCGGACCAGCGCTCCCGCGCCGACGATCTCGCTCAGCGAACCGCAACGCACCGAAACGGAACAATCGCTGCTCAACCGCTGACGTCGGCCCGCCGCCCGGCAACCGGGCCCGGGCACAACAGGCACAAGCACAAACACAGCCTCCGGCGAACGCCGCCCGTACCACTGCTCACCCGCTGATCCTCATCTCGCGCACGACGTCGCCCGCCACACGAAACGAGAAGTCCGACTGTCCGTCGAACCCGTCGCCCCCGACGT
This sequence comes from Embleya sp. NPDC025285, assembly GCF_055558835.1. Lineage (NCBI taxonomy): Bacteria > Bacillati > Actinomycetota > Actinomycetes > Kitasatosporales > Streptomycetaceae > Embleya > Embleya sp. NPDC025285. The sequence goes on along the minus strand of NZ_JBVHLU010000010.1, from coordinate 100,818 downwards.
CTGCGGTCACCACGGTCTCGTCCCCGTCCTCGCGGACGGCGGTGACGGAGAGGGTCACCCGTACTCCGACGAACTCGGCGTCGCTCCACCGTGCGATCGCGTCCCGCCCGGTGAAGACCCGACCCCAGTCGTTCACCGACCCGTCGGCGGCGAACGCGTCCAGGAACGCTTCCGCGTCGCCGGCGTTCGCGGCGGCGACCAGCCGCCGAACGGGCGCGGGCAACCGCTGGTCCGTCATCGCGAACGTCCTTCCGGGGCGGGAGGCCGGACCTCGAACGGGAGCCCGGGCCCCACCAGTCGACCCGAATCGGGGCGACTCGGCCTGCCGGGTGACCCACTCGGGTAAGCGGACCGCGGTCGACCGGGAGCGGGCCTTCCGTCGAACCCCCGCGCCGTGCTGTGCTGTGCGCCATGGTCGACGAACCCACATACCCCACGGTTCCGCACCGGCACCGCGGCGTCCCCGCCCACGAGGCGGAAGCCCGCAGCCGAGCCTTCCACGACGTGATGGCCCAACGCCGCACCGTCCGCGACTTCTCCTCCCGGCCGATCCCGGACAACGTGGTCGACTGGGCGATCCGCACCGCGGGCACCGCGCCCAGCGGCGCCAACGTGCAGCCCTGGCGCTTCGTCGTGCTCACCGACCCCGAGCGCAAGCGCCACCTGCGTGAGGCCGCCGAGCAGGAGGAGCGCGAGTTCTACGAACACCGCGCGTCCGCGGAATGGCTCCAGGCCCTCGCCCCGATCGGCACCGACTGGCACAAGCCCTTCCTGGAGGAGGCGCCGGTCGTCATCGTCGTGTTCGAGGTGCACAAGGGACCGGACTCGCCGCGCCCCTACTACACGAAGGAATCGGTCGGGATCGCCGTCGGCCTCCTGCTCGCGTCGCTGCACCAGGCCGGCCTCGCCACGCTCACCCACACGCCGAGCCCGATGCGCTTCCTCAACGACGTGTGCGGCCGCCCCCAGGAGGAGCGCGCCGGCTACGTCATCCCGGTCGGATACCCGGCCGAAGACGCACGTGTCCCCGACATCCACCGCAAGCCGCTGGAGCAGGTCGTCGTCCGCCTCTGACCCGTCGGCCGAGCGTCACCGCGACCGCCGGGCGGGCCGCACGACCGCGCCCGTCCGGCGGAAGCCGTCCCGCGCCACCTCGAACGCCTGCGCCGAAGCCCGCCCCTCTGCGATCCTGAACGGGCACGTCCGGATTCGCATCAGCCGTACGTACGGGGGGCGTTGATGAGTGTCGTCGCCGGAAAGATCATCGACGAGTCGATCGTGATCGCCGCCGACTCCCAGGTGACCTGGGGTCAGGCCAAGACCGAGGGCACCAAGCTGTACAAGATCGGCGAGAGCCTGATCTTCGGCGGCGCCGGACTGCTGCGCGACATCAACCTGATGCGCCTGTTCCTGGACACGCACACGCCCGCGTCGGCCGAGGAACGCGACATCCTGGAGTTCTACGCCGAGTTCGTCGAGTGGGGCAAGCGCAAGCTGTCCAGCTTCGAGCCCAAGTCGGAGTTCATGTTCGCGTTCGACGGCAAACTGTTCGAGACGAGCAACGACTTCGACGTCTTCTACTACGACTACGGCGCGATCGGCTCCGGCTGGGAGTACGCGCGTGCCGCGCTGCACCTGGGCCACACCCCCACCCAGGCGGTCGGCGTCGCGTGCGACCTGACCATCTTCTGCATGCCGCCGGTGACCGAGTACCGAATACCGCGCCACCCGCAACATCAGCCCGGCCGTGATCACGAGGCCATCTGAAACGGACGTGGCGTGGGGTCTGCCGCAATTTGGCGCTAACCCTGTGTTTACGTGGTCTCTCGTAAGCTGTGGGGTATGTCCGAACAGCCCATCCCGGCGGACCTGATCGAGTTGCAGCGGGCCCGAGACGCCGCCTACGAGGCCATCGCCCGACATGCGGGGCAGCTCAGCGAAGAGGAGCACGCCCGGCTGTGGGCCCAGGCCCGCGACGCCGTCGAGGCGCTGCACGCGCACCCGGCGATGACCGCCGGCGGCGACCGCGCCGACCTGGTCACCCGCCTGCGTATGGCTGCCCAGGCCGCCTGAGCCCGGCCCGCGCCGGCATCGCGCGGCCCCTCGACGTCGGCCGCCCCGGTCACCACCGACCGCCGCCCCGGTCACCATCGTCCGCGAAACAAACGCCGCCGGCCGCGGCGCGCGCCCCGAAGGGTCCGCGCCGCGGCCGGCAGCGAAAAAAGACTGCGTAAAACGATCGGCGGAAGGCTCAGGCGCCCGCGGCCGCCTTGAGCGCGTCCACGCGGTCGGTCCGCTCCCAGGTGAAGTCCGGCAGGTCGCGACCGAAGTGGCCGTACGCGGCGGTCTGGGCGTAGATCGGCCGGAGCAGGTCCAGGTCGCGGATGATGGCGGCGGGCCGCAGGTCGAACACGGTGCCCACGGCGGCCTGGATGGTCGCCACCGGCACCGACTCGGTGCCGAAGGTCTCCACGAACAGGCCCACCGGCGCGGCCTTGCCGATCGCGTACGCGACCTGCACCTCGCACCGACGGGCGAGGCCGGCGGCCACCACGTTCTTGGCCACCCAGCGCATCGCGTACGCGGCCGAGCGGTCCACCTTCGACGGGTCCTTACCCGAGAACGCGCCGCCACCGTGCCGGGCCATGCCACCGTACGTGTCGATGATGATCTTGCGACCGGTGAGTCCGGCGTCGCCCATCGGGCCGCCGATCTCGAACCGGCCGGTCGGGTTGACCAGCAGCCGGTAGCCCTCGGTCTCGATGCCCAGATCGGCCAGCTCCGGCTCCACCACGTACTCGCGGATGTCCGGCGCGAGCAGCGAGTCCAGGTCGATGTCGGAGGCGTGCTGCGACGAGACCACGACCGTGTCCAGGCGGACCGGGCGGTCGCCGTCGTACTCGATGGTGACCTGGGTCTTGCCGTCCGGGCGCAGGTAGGGGATGGTCCCGTTCTTGCGCACGTCGGCGAGTCGCTTGGCCAGCCGGTGGGCGAGCGTGATCGGCAGCGGCATCAGCTCGGGGGTGTCGTCGCACGCGTAGCCGAACATCAGGCCCTGGTCGCCCGCGCCCTGGCGGTCCAGCTCGTCCTCGTCGCCGTCGACCCGGTTCTCGTACGCGGTGTCGACGCCCTGGGCGATGTCGGCCGACTGCGCGCCGATGGACACCGAAACGCCGCACGAGGCGCCGTCGAAGCCCTTCTTCGAGCTGTCGTAGCCGATCTCCAGGACGCGCTCGCGCACGATCGTGGGGATGTCGGCGTAGCCCTGCGTCGTGACCTCGCCGGCCACGTGCACCTGACCGGTGGTGATCAGCGTCTCGACGGCGACCCGACTCTTGGGGTCTTCCTTGAGGAGCGCATCCAGGATGGAATCGCTGATCTGGTCGGCGATCTTGTCCGGGTGACCTTCGGTCACGGACTCAGAGGTGAACAGACGGCGGGACACATCGCTCCCTGGGGTTGCAGCGGCTGCTGGCTGGCAGGTGGACCCGGACCGTCCGGACAGCTCGGGACGGGCGGGTCCACCGAATACTGGGCCCGAGTTTATCCCCCCGACCCCCGACGGGGGACTGGGTGTCCCACGCAATGGACGGCGTGGCGTTGCTCACTTTGTGTGAACTTGGGGCGATCGGGCGTTCGATTCGGCCGACGAACTAGCCGAAACGGGGCACGACCAGGTCCCAGACCACGTCCGCGAGGTCCTCCTTCGGACCGTGCGGAACCGGCGTCTCGGCACCGTCGGCGGCCAGCACGATCGCCTCGTTGACATCCGTGCCGAATGTCAACTCCTCGCCCACCTGGTTGACCACGAGCAGGTCACAGCCCTTGCGGGCGAGCTTGGCCCGGCCGTTGGCGAGGACGTCGTCGGTCTCCGCCGCGAAGCCGACCACGATCTGACCGGCCCGGAGCCGGTCGTGCGCCAGCTCGGCGAGGATGTCCGGGTTCTTGACCAGCGTGATCGGGTCCGGCTCCGCGTCGGTCTTCTTGATCTTGCCGCCCACCCGGTTGGCGGGCCGGAAGTCGGCGACCGCCGCGGCCATCACCACGCAGTCCGCGTCCGCCGCCGCCTTGACCACCGCGTCGCGCAGGTCGAGCGCGGTACCCACGTGCACCACGTCGGCCCCGGCGGGATCCGGCAGGCCGGTGTTGGCCTCGATCAGGGTGACCCGGGCGCCGCGGGCGATCGCGGTGCGGGCCAGCGCGTAGCCCTGCTTGCCGGACGAGCGGTTGCCCAGGAAGCGGACCGGGTCCAGCGGCTCGCGGGTACCGCCGGCGGTGACCACGACGTGCCGGCCGACCAGATCGGGCGCGGTCGCCCCGCGCGCGAGGGCGCGCCGGACCACCTGGAAGATCTGCTCCGGGTCGGGCAGTCGGCCCTTGCCGGTGTCCCTGCCGGTCAGCCGGCCCACGGCCGGCTCGATCACGATCGCGCCGCGCCGGCGCAGCGTCGCGACGTTCTCCACCGTGGCCGGGTGCTCCCACATCTCGGTGTGCATCGCCGGCGCAAACACCACCGGACATCGCGCGGTGAGCAGCGTGTTGGTGAGCAGGTCGTCGGCGAGCCCGTGCGCGGCCTTGGCGAGCATGTCGGCGGTCGCCGGCGCGACCACGACGACGTCCGCGTTCTGGCCGATCCGTACGTGCGGCACCTCGTGCACCGCGTCCCATACCCCGGTGGCCACCGGCTGCCCGGACAGCGCCGACCAGGTGGCCGCGCCGACGAAGTTGAGCGCGGACGCGGTCGGCACCACCCGGACCTCGTGCCCGGACTCGGTCAGTCTGCGCAGCAGTTCACACGCCTTGTACGCGGCGATGCCGCCCGCGACGCCGAGGACGACGCGGGGTCGAGATCCGGTACTCATCGCTGCTCCTGGTCCTCCGTCGCGGCCGACCCGTGTTCCGACCGGCACGGCGAGCCTACGACACCGCCCCTGGCGGCTCGATCTCGTGTCGCACGGGCGGTTGCCGACTGCCGTCGCAGGCGGCCCCCGCGCACCGCACTCCGCGCGGGACGCCCGCACGACGGGCCGGAATCTGAGTACTCGTACGGATGTCCCGTCCCGCCGGCGCTGCCAGCATCGTGGCGAGTATTCCATCGGGGGAGATGACGTCGATGTTGAACGAACGGCTGTTGGACGACGCGACGCGGTGTCCCGGCTGTGCGCGGGAGTTGGGGATTCCGCGCACCGAGCGCTGCCACCGGTGTGCGATTCGCCTGAGCGGGCCGGAGGCGGACCGGTTGTGGCAGGTCAACGTGTCGGCGGCGCAACTTCTGCGGCAGCGCGAAGCACTGCTTCAGGCGATGCGCGCCGAGGCGCACCGGGCGCTCACCCGCCCGCCTCTGGCGCCGCCGGCGACACAGCCGTCGGCACCCGCCCCGCCTCCGACGCAGACGCAGACACAGACACAGACACAGACGCCGGTGTCCCAGCCCGTCCCCACCCAGCCGCCCGCGGCGCGCCTGCGCGAGATGGCCGAGGTCGGGCGGCGTCGGGTGGCCCGGATCGTGCTGGGCGCGGGTGTGCTGCTGGTGGTGCTGGCCGCGCTCGTGTTCGTCGCGGTCACCTGGAATCGCACCGGCACCGGCGGCCGGGCCCTGGTGATGGCGCTGGCCCTGGTGATGGCCGCGGCCGGCACCGCGGTCGCCGAGCGGCGCGAACTGCCCGCGACCGCAGAGGCGATGGCCGCGCTCACCGTCGCGATGGGCCTGCTCGACGGCTACGCGGCCTGGGCCGCGGACCTGGCCGGGCTGCGCGACGGGAGCGCGGTGTTGGTCGCCGCCGGCACCATGCTCGCGGTCGGCGGCGCGGCGGCGCTGGGCTCGATGGTGGCGCCGCTGCGCGCGTTGCGGGTCTCGGCGGCGGTGCTGCTCCAGGGTCCGCTGCCGCTGTTGATCGCGTGGTTCGGGGTGGGTCGCTCGTCGCTGTTGCCGCTGGCCGTCGGGCTCGGGCTCCAGGCCGCCGTCGACGTCGCGCTGCTGAGCCGGGTCTACGCCCGGGCCGCGCGCGGGCTGCGGATCGTCACCGAGGTCGGCGTGCTGTGCTACTGGCTGGCGGCGGTCGTACTGACCTTCGTCGAGGGTCCGAGCGGCCCGGCGGCGGCCACCATGCTGGGGCTCGCCGCGATCGCCGGCGGGATCGCGTTCACGCTGCGTCGCTCCCCCGCGGTGCGCCACCTGGCATCCGGATCAGCGATGGCCGGCTCGCTGGCGGCCGTGGCCCTACTGGTGGCCACCCGGCCCGCCGACGACTCGGACCTGCCGATCGCGTGGGCGGGTGTGGGTCTGTTGATCGTGGTCCTGGTCGCGATGGCGCCGCTGTTCGCGGTGCCGCGCGCGTTCCGGGCCGGACCGCTCGCGGTGCTCGCGCCGCTGACGGCGGCGCCCGCGTTCTGGGTGATCGCGACGCCGGTGATGGCGTTGGTGGGCCCGCTGTCGTGGCCCGCCCGCGCATGGAGCATCGACTCGGCCGGCGTGGGCGCACGAAACGCGATACTGCCGGACGGCGACTGGGACTTCGGCCTGGCGCCGCTGGTACTGCTGCCCCTGACGCTGCCGGTGGCGCTGGCCGCGGTGACGCTGCTGCGCGGTCGGCCCGGACGTACGCCGACCCTGGTGGCCGGCGCGGTCGTCGTCGAGGGGCTGCTCCTGGTCCTGCCGCCGGCCCTGGATCTGCCGTTGTGGGCGGCGCTGGGCTGGCATCTGGTGGCCGCCGGCGGGTGGGCCCTGACCGGGCGGGTACGCCCGTGGCTGCCCCTCGTCGCCCTCGCGCACGGGATCGTGGCCCTCACGTGGGCGACGGCGCACCCGCTGACCTCGATCACGGTCTGGGCCCTCGGCGCGGCCGGCCTCACGCTCACCGCCGTCCTGTCACCGGGACGCCTGTCGCCGGAGCCGAACCGGGCGACCGCCGAGGCGGCCCCCGAGACGAACGCCGACACGAACGCCGACGCGACCTCCGACCCCCGGCCATCCGACCGAGCAGCCACCCATCAGTCGAACAACCACCGATCACCCGCCCCCGAGGACTCGACCACCAACCCGTTCACCCCGCCACAGGATCGCCTCGCAGGCGACCGAGCCGCCGACGACGACCACCCCGGCAGCGACCATCCCCACACCGCCGACCACCGGCCTCGCCCCACCCCCGCGCTCCTCGACCCGCTCGTTCGACCGATCGCGGCCGGCCTCGCCCTCGCCGTGGCCTGCACCGACGCCGCGATGGCGGCACACCACGCGGGTGCCGCGAAGGCCCCGACCGGCCTCGTGTCCGCCCTGCTGTGCGCGCTGGTCACGCTGATCGCGGTGGCGCTGCGCCCGAAGGCCGCGACCACCCGCGCGCTGACCCTGGTCGGCGGCGCCGGTTGGGCGATCGGCCTCCTCGCCGCGGCGCACGCCCCGGTCCCGCTCGCGGTGGGCCTGGCCGCGGCCCTGCCGACGTGCCTGGTCGGCGCGCTCCGCGACCTGCCGACCACCCGGCCGGCCTGGGCCGGCGCGGCCTGCGTGTGGTGGGTCGGCGCGATCGCGGCCGGCGCGCACGCGTTCGGCGCCGATCGGCCCGGCACCGCGCAGGCCGCCGTGATCGCCGCCGCCGTGCTGTTCCCGCTCGCCACCGTGCCCGCGAGTCGACCCGCCGTCGCCCTGGCGATCGAGGGCACGGCGGGCGCGGCCCTGCTCGTCGCCCTCCTGGTCGGCCGCACGACCTCGCCCGTCACGTTCGCGATCGCGGCGGGGGCCACCCTGTGCGGCGCGCTGTTCGGCCGCACGGCGCTGCGGCCCGGGTGGGCGCCCGCGACCGCCGTCCTGCTGTACGCCACGACGGCGGCCACCCTCTACCGGCTCGACGTCGGGGTGCCCGGTCAAGCGGTGGCCGGCGCGTGCGCGGCGGCGATCCTGCTGGTGGTCGCCACCTACCTGCACGATCTGCCGATGGCCGCGCTCACCATCGAGGGGGTCGCCATGGTCGCGGCGCTCGTGTCGATCGCACAGTCCGGCGGCCTGCTGCCGGTCGCGCTCGCCGTCGTCACCGCCGGCACCCTGCACAGCGCGATCCGCGGGCACGGCGAGGCACGCCCGATCTGGGCACCCGCCACCGTCGCGCTGTTCACCGCGACGGTGCCGGCCACCCTGCACCGCCTCGACGCCGCACCCACCGTGTCCGTTCTGGTCGCGGTCGGCACGGCCGCCCTGCTGTACGTCACCACCGCCCGGCTCCCGCGCTCCGACGCCGCCGCCGGCCTCGCGACCGCGCTCGTCGCCGCGTGCTGCGTGCTCATGGCCGCCGTCGCGACCCTGGTGGTGGCCCCCGAGCAGATCTGGCTCGCGCTGGCCGCCGCAGGCTCGGCCGCGGCGACCACCCCGGACGGACCGCTGCGCCGGTCGGCCCGACCGACCGCCATTGCGCTGCTGTTCGCCGCCTACTGGGTACGGCTGGCGCTGCTCGGGGTCACCCACCGGGAGGCGTACACGATCCCGCTGGGCCTGGCCCTGCTGGCCGAGGGCTTCCTGCGCCGGCGTGCCGACCCGGAGACGACCTCGTGGACCGGGTATGGCGCGCCGCTCGCGGTGCTGCTGCTGCCCTCGCTGCCGCTCGCGCTGAGCCAGGGCGAGCCGATCCGGCCCGGCCTGCTCGGCGCGGCGGCGATCGCCACGCTCCTGGTCGGCGCGCGATTCCGGCTCCAGGCACCGTTGTTCCTGGGCGCGGCGGTGCTGGCCACCGTCGGCCTGGTGCACCTGCTGCCGCACCTGGCGCCGGTGTACGACGCGGTGCCGCGCTGGGCCGTGCTCGGCACCGCGGGCGTCCTGCTGATCGTGATCGGCGCCGGCTACGAGCGCCGGCTGCGCGACCTCAAGCGGCTGCGCCGCGCGGTGGGACGACTGGGGTAGGCCGCGGACGGGGCCGGCTCAGGTGAGCGCCCGCAGCTCGTCCAGCACCTCGGACACGCACGCCGGGTCGGCCCGATAGGGCAGGTAGAACCCGAGGCGGTCGGCGACCCCGTGGGCGCGCGAGGCCAGTTGGGCCGCGACGTCCTTGGGGTCGCCGATCGCCACCACCCGGCCCAGCAGCGTGTCGTCGACCGCGTGCGGGATGTCCGACCACCGGCCGGCCCGGATCAGCGCGTGCAGTTCGGCCTGCAACGGCCCGTAGCCCTCCACGTCGAGCACCGGCCGGTAGGCGGGCGTGGAGGCGTAGAACGCGACCATCGCCCGGGCGCCCTTGATCGCGGCACGCATCTCCTCCTCGGTCCGCCCGGCCGCGACGATCACGTCGAGCATCACCGAGAACCCGTCCCTGGTGCGCTGGGACAACACCAGGCCGTCGGTGACCGCGTCGGTGACCGGGCCGCGCACGAACAGGTCGGTGTTGAGTGGGTGTACGAGCAGCCCGTCCGCGTGCTCGGCGACCATGGTGATCATCCGCCGGCCCACCCCGCCCGCGAGCAGCGGCGGCAGCCCGTACGGGTTCGGCCCCGGTCGCAGCGTCGGCGGCATCAGCGTGAGGTCGAAGAACTCGCCGTGGAAGTCCAGCGGTGTCTCCCGCTGCCAGCACGTGAGCACCGCCCGGACCGCGCGCAGCGTCTCGGCCATCCGGGCCACCGGGCGCGACCACTTCGCGCCGTACCGGCGTTCGATGTGCGCCTGGATCTGGGTGCCCAGGCCGAGCCGGAACCGGCCGTGCGAGGCCAGGTGCAGGTCGTAGGCGGTGTGCGCGAGATGGGTGGGGCTGCGCGGGAAGGCCACCGCGATGTTGGTCATGATGTCCACGCCCGCCGCGGCGGCGGGCACCAGGGGCAGGAACACGTCGGTGGGGCCCTCGAAGGTGAACACCCCGTCGAAGCCCGCCTCGCGCAGTTCCCGGGCCCGCTCGCCGGCGCGGGCCAACGGCGCGTCCAGCAGCGTGTCCACGGGCAGCGGTCGTGCGCCCGCCTTCGGCGCATGCGCGCCGCTCTCGATCCGGTCCACCCTCGTCGCCCACCCTCCGGATCACCTGCGTGGCGCGCGTGTCGGCGCCCAGGTCACAGGTACGCCATACGCGATCAAGGATCAAGACGCACGAAGGGCCCGACGGCACACCGTCGAGCCCTTCGTGTCCAGCGGTCCAGCGATACAGCGCATTCGAGTCGCGTGACTCGCTCAGCCCTCGATGGGCTCGGCGGTCAGCATGCCCGAGTTGATCTCGCGAAGCGCGATCGACAGCGGCTTCTCGTGCACGTGCGTGTCCACGAGCGGACCCACGTATTCCAGCAGGCCCTCGCCGAGCTGCGAGTAGTAGGCATTGATCTGCCGAGCACGCTTCGCCGCGTAGATGACGAGGCTGTACTTGGAGTCGGTCGCCTCCAAGAGCTCGTCGATGGGCGGGTTGATGATGCCCTCGGGTGCGGTGGAAGAAGCTGACAAGGCGGGGGCCCTTCGAAAAGCTGTGAAAGCTGTGGGTGAAAGTCGGGCTGCCTGGTGACTATCGGGCAGCCCGAACGATCAAGATACGTTCATCAAGGCTAGCAGTTCGCGTACGACGTCTTCGACGGACGTGTTGACCAGCGTCATGTCGAATTCGGATTCCGCGGCCAACTCGACCTTCGCGGCGGCCAGGCGCCGCTCGATGACTTCGGGGGACTCGGTCCCCCGGCCCACCAGACGGCGGACCAGTTCGTCCCACGAGGGCGGGGCGAGGAACACCAGGCGTGCCTCGGGCATCGCCTGCCGTACCTGCCGGGCGCCCTGCAGGTCGATTTCGAGCAGGGTGGGAACGTCGGCGTCAAGCCGTTCGAGCACGGGCAGTCGCGGGGTCCCATAGCGGTTCCCGGCGAATTCGGCCCATTCGAGCAGTTCATCGGAAGCGATCAGTTTGTCGAACTGATCGCCGTCGGTGAAGTGGTACTCCACACCGTCGGTCTCCCCTGGACGGGGCTTTCGTGTGGTCGCGGACACAGACAGCCAAACCTCGGGGTGACGGCGGCGCAGGTCAGCGACCACCGTGCTCTTGCCGACCCCGGAGGGGCCGGAGAGCACGATGAGTCGACGGGTGCCGTGCACGTTACGGGGATCGGAGCCGGCGCCCGGTTCAGGACGCGGAGCCACCGAATTCCCGTTCGAGTGCTGCGATCTGATTCGTGCCGAGACCGCGGACGCGCCGGGTCTCGGAGATGTTCAGCTTCTCCATGAGCTGCTTGGCGCGCACCTTGCCGACGCCGGGGAGGGACTCCAGGAGGGCCGATACCTTCATCTTGCCCACGACCGGATTGTCCTTGCCCTCCTTGATGACGTCGCTGAGCGAAGCACCGGAGTTCTTGAGCCGGTTCTTCACCTCGGCGCGCTCCCGCCGAGCCGCAGCGGCTTTAGCGAGCGCATCCGCGCGTTCTTCGGGGGTCAGGGGTGGGAGAGCCACGCCGTGTCACCTCGGACTTCGTTGCGATCCTCAAGGCCGCCCGGCTCGGACGGCCACCAACAAACAGTGGAACCTAGCTGGTCAGAGCGTTCGCGGCAACGCGCGACACTCCACCGGGCCGGCTCACGAGGGAGCCTAGTCGGCGAATCGGTCCGCGTCGCCCGAATCGATGGGAAAAGCCCGGCTACCTGCGACAAAACCCGAACCTGACGGAGCGTCGGACGCCTGCGGGGCGGTCGCCGGACCCGCCGGCGCCTCCGCACCCCCTCCCGGCGCTCTTGCGCACGGCGACCACACTCCGATCCCGGACGCCGGCCGCGCCGGGCTCGGCGGCACGGACTCGATCGCTCCCGCCCGGAGCAATCCGCACGGTACGGCGGCCACGCCGCGAGCCCGCCGCAACGGCCCGAGAGCGCCTTCGAAGCACCCCTGGGCCGCGTCCGGCACTCCCGGCGCTCCCGGGTACCGGACGCCCGGTCCGGGGCCACACGCACGCCACAGCGGCATCCGCGAGCCGGCGCGCGGCCCGGGCAAGGGCCGGCGACCGGGCCCGCCCCACCCGCGCGCCGCCGCAATCAGCGCGCCGCCAGCGCCGCGCCGATCTCCCGCGCCGCCTCGCCGACGTCCGCCGCACCCGTGATCGGCCGCCCGATCACCAGCAGGTCCGCGCCGTCGGCCAACGCCTGCTCGGGCGTGGCCACCCGGCTCTGGTCGCCGAGCGCCGCGCCCGCCGGCCGCACCCCCGGGGTGATCAGCACGATGCCCGGTCCCACCTCGCCCCGCACCGCCGCGACCTCGCGCGGCGAACACACGATCGCGCGCGCCCCGGCCGCGACCGCGAGCCCGGCCAGCCGTCGGGCCGCCTCGATCGAAGGGCCCGCCAGACCGATCGCCGTCAGGTCCTCCTCGGCCATCGAGGTCAGCACGGTCACCGCGACGATGTTCACCTCCGGCGCGGCGTCGGCCGCGGCCCGGATCATCGCCGTCCCGCCGCTCGCGTGCACGGTCAGATACGTCGGCGCCAGCCGCGCGACCGAACGCACCGCGCCCGCCACGGTGTTCGGGATGTCGTGCAGCTTCAGGTCCAGGAACACGTCCCGCCCGCCGCTGGCCTCCCGCGCGCCCAGGACCGCGTCCGCGCCGTCCCGCAGGAACACCTCCAGGCCGACCTTGACCGTACTCACGTGCGGGCCCACGGCCTTCGCCCACGCGAGCGCGCGGTCGAGGTCGGGCGCGTCCAGGGCCACCGCCACGGGTGCGAGGTTGCTCATCGAAATCCCACTCTCGTCGACATCGAATATTCGTCCGGGTCCGGGCCCGGACATGGCGATGCCGGCACGAACCCCGTCCGTACCGGCATCACCCTCACCACAAGCCCCTAACGATGCGCGTACCCGATCGCCGCCTCCAGCGAGCCGAAGCCGCGGGCGATCAGCGCCGCCCGCAGTTCGTCCAGGATCCGCACCGGCGCCGACGGATCGTTGAAGATCACCGTGCCCACCGACACCGCCGCCGCGCCCGCGAGGATGAACTCCAGCGCGTCCAGGCCGGTGCGGATGCCGCCCATGCCGACGATCGGCACCTGCGCCATCTGCCCGTCCAGCATCGCCGCGTGCACCTGGTACACGCAGCGCACCGCGACCGGTCGTACCGCCGGGCCGGAGAGCCCGCCGGTGACACCGGCCAGGACCGGCTTCATCGTGTCGGTGTCGATCACCATGCCCAGCAGCGTGTTGATCATCGACAGGCCGTCCGCGCCCGCCTCCACGCACGCCCGGGCGATGTCCACGATCGAGGTCACGTCCGGCGACAGCTTGGCCAGCACCGGCACCAGCGGGTCCGCCGCGTCGCGCACCGCGCGGATCACGTCGTAGGACGTGGCCGGGTTGCACGCGAACACCTGGCCCCGATTGGCCACGTTCGGACACGAGATGTTGGCCTCGATGCCGACCACGCCGGGCGCGCCCTTGAGCCGCTCGGCCAGCGCCACGAAGTCGTCCACGTGGCCGCCGGCGATGGACACGATGGTGCGCCCGCCGCGGGCCGCCAGCCAGGGCAGGTCGCGCTCGACGAAGGCGTCGATGCCCGGGCCCTGCAGGCCGATCGAGTTGAGCATCCCGGACGGCGTCTCGGCCATCCGTGGGGTGGCCCGGCCCGAACGCGGGTACGGCATGATCGTCTTGGTGACCACCGCGCCGATCGCGGCCGGCTCGAAGAACTTGGCCAATTCCTTGCCGTAGCCGGCGCAGCCCGAGGCCGTGGTCACCGGGTTCGGCAACAGCGTCGAGCCGAGCCGGGTGGCCAGGTCGATCCCGCCACCGGGCAGCATGATCGTCGACGGCGGCGGCTCGTCGAAGTCGCTCGCGCCCTCGTTGTCGGCGTAACCGCCGTACACGTCGGTCATCAGTGCGCTCCCATCGCCGCTGCGCCCTCGATGTCCGCCGGGATCGTGCCGGCGTCGTCCCAGCGCACCTTGGTGCCGTCGAAGCACGGCCCGTCCACACACGAGCGGACGAACCGGCTGACGCCGTCGTCGCCGACCACCGGGAGCACGCATGTCATGCATACCCCGACGCCGCACGCCATCGATTCCTCGACCGCGGTGAACACGCGCGCGTCGTGCGCGGTCGCCACCTCGGTGACCGCGCGCAGCATGCCCATCGGCCCGCACGCGTACACGACGTCCGCCGCCACCGCGGTGAGCACCTCGGGCAGCGGGCCGGTGACGAAGCCGCGCACACCCTCGGAGCCGTCGTCGGTGGTGACCACGACGTCCTCGGTGATCGCGCGCGCCTGGTCCACGCCGTACAGCCGCTCGCCGGTCGCCGCGCCGAGCACGAAGGCGACCGAGCCGCCGTCGGCCACGATCCGCTCGGCGAGCGCGAACATCGGCGCGCTGCCGTAGCCGCCGGCCACCATCACCGCGCTGACCGGCTCGGCCGGCAGCGGGAACGGCGTGCCCAGCGGCGCGACCACGTTCACGCTGTCGCCCACCCGCAGCCGGGCCAGCTCGCGGGTGCCGCGCCCGGCCTCGGCGAAGACCACGTCGATCGTCTCCGCGCCCGGGTCGGCCCGGTGGATGGAGAACGCGCGGCGCAGCAGCATCGCCGAGTCGACGCCGCCGATCGCCACGGCGACGAAGTGGCCGGGTTCGACGCGGGCGGCGATCCCGGGGGCGCGCAACACCAGGCGGTGGTACGCGCCCGCGGGTTCGCGGCCGACGATCTCCGCCTGCACCTGCAGGGGAAGTGCCATCGGTGTCGTCAGCCCTTTCGGTGGGACGTGATGTGGTCGGCGTGCTCCTGGAGCGAGCGCACCCCGATGTCGCCGGCGATCAGCGACTGGATGCCCTGGACCGCCGCGGCGAAGCCCTGCACCGTGGTGATGCTCGGGATGCCTCGGGTGACCGCCGCGGTGCGGATCTCGTAGCCGTCGAGTCGCCCGCCGGTGCCGAACGGGGTGTTGACGATCAGCTCGACCTCCCCGTCGTGGATCATCCGCACGATGGTCGGCTCGCCGTTGGGGCCAGGGCCCTCGCTGTGCTTGCGCACCACGGTGGCGGGCACGCCGTTGCGGCGCAGCACCTCGGCGGTGCCCTCGGTGGCCAGGATCTCGAAGCCCATGTCGTGCATGGCCTTGACCGGGAACACCATCGAGCGCTTGTCCCGGTTGGCGAAGGACACGAAGGCGCGACCCTTGAGCGGCAGCGAACCGTACGCGCCGGCCTGGGACTTGGCGTAGGCGGTGCCGAACACCGCGTCGATGCCCATCACCTCGCCGGTGGAGCGCATCTCCGGGCTGAGCACGGTGTCCACGCCGCGGCCCTTGGTGTCGCGGAAGCGGTTCCAGGGCAGGACCGCCTCCTTGACCGCGATCGGCGCGTCCATCGGCAGCGTGCCGCCGTCGCCCTCGGCCGGGAGCAGGCCCTCGGCGCGCAGTTCGGCGATCGTGGCGCCGAGGGAGACGCGCGCGGCGGCCTTGGCCAGCGGCACCGCGGTCGCCTTGGACACGAACGGCACGGTCCGCGACGCGCGCGGGTTGGCCTCCAGGACGTAGAGGATGTCGCCGGAGAGCGCGAACTGGATGTTGATCAGTCCGCGTACCCCCACGCCGCGCGCGATGCCCAGGGTGGCCGCGCGCAGCCGCTTGATGTCGTGCGCGCCGAGCGTGATCGGCGGCAGCGCGCAGGCCGAGTCGCCGGAGTGGATGCCGGCTTCCTCGATGTGCTCCATCACGCCGCCGAGGTAGAGGTCCTCGCCGTCGTAGAGCGCGTCCACGTCGATCTCGATCGCGTCGTCGAGGAAGCGGTCGACGAGCACCGGGTGGTCGCTGACCAGGCCGGCGTTCTGCTCCAGGTAGGTGGCCAGGGAGGGCTCGTCGTAGACGATCTCCATGCCGCGCCCGCCGAGCACGTAGGAGGGCCGCACCAGCACGGGGTAGCCGATCTCGGCGGCGATCGCGCTGGCCTCGCCGAAGGAGAACGCGGTGCCGTGCTTGGGCGCGAGCAGTCCGGCCTCGGCCAGCACCCGGCCGAAGGCGCCGCGCTCCTCGGCGAGGTGGATCGCCTCGGGCGAGGTGCCCGCGATCGGCACGCCCGCGTCCTTGAGCTTTTGCGCCAGCCCGAGCGGGGTCTGTCCGCCGAGCTGGACCAGGACGCCGGCGACGGGTCCGGCCTGGGTCTCGGCGTACACGATCTCCAGCACGTCCTCCAGGGTGAGCGGCTCGAAGTAGAGCCGGTCGGAGGTGTCGTAGTCGGTGGAGACGGTCTCCGGGTTGCAGTTGACCATCACGGTCTCGTAGCCCGCGTCGTGCAGCGCGAACGCGGCGTGCACGCACGAGTAGTCGAACTCGATGCCCTGCCCGATCCGGTTCGGCCCGGAGCCCAGGATGATCACGGCCGGCTTGGTGCGCGGCGCGACCTCGCTCTCCTCGTCGTAGGACGAGTAGTGGTACGGGGTGCGCGCGGCGAACTCGGCGGCGCAGGTGTCCACGGTCTTGTACACCGGACGCACGCCGAGCGCCTGGCGCACCTCGCGCACGACCTCCTCGCGCATGCCCCGGATCGCCGCGATCTGCACGTCCGAGAGGCCGTGCCGCTTGGCCAGTCGCAGCACCTCGGGGGTCAGCTCGGCCGCGTCGCGGACCTCGCCGGCGATCTCGTGGATCAGGTACATCTGGTCCAGGAACCACGGGTCGATCCGGGTCGCCTCGAACAGTTCCTCGGGTGTGGCGCCGGCCCGGATGGCGTCCATGACCACGTTGATCCGGCCGTCGGTGGGCTTCTCGGCGGCGGCGAGCAGGTCCGCCTTGTCCCCGACCTCGGAGACGAAGTCGAACTGCGAGCCCTTCTTCTCCAGCGAGCGCAGCGCCTTGTTCAGCGCCTCGGTGAAGTTGCGGCCGATCGCCATCGCTTCGCCGACCGACTTCATCGTGGTGGTGAGGCGGTCGTCGGCGGCCGGGAACTTCTCGAAGGCGAAGCGCGGGACCTTGACCACGACGTAGTCGAGCGAGGGCTCGAAGCTGGCCGGGGTCTCCTTGGTGATGTCGTTGGGGATCTCGTCGAGCGTGTAGCCGATCGCGAGCCGCGCGGCGATCTTGGCGATCGGGAAGCCGGTCGCCTTGGAGGCAAGGGCCGAGGAGCGCGAGACGCGCGGGTTCATCTCGATCACGATCACCCGGCCGTCCTCGGGGTTGATCGCGAACTGGATATTGCAGCCGCCGGTGTCGACGCCGACCTCGCGGATCACCGCGATGCCGATGTCGCGCAGCGTCTGGTACTCGCGGTCGGTCAGCGTCATCGCGGGCGCCACGGTGATCGAGTCGCCGGTGTGCACGCCCATCGGGTCGAAGTTCTCGATCGAGCAGACGACCACGACGTTGTCGTGCTTGTCGCGCATCAGCTCGAGCTCGTACTCCTTCCAGCCGAGGATGGACTCCTCCAGGAGCACCTCGGTGGTCGGCGACAGGGTCAGGCCCTGGCCGGCGATCCGGCGCAGGTCCTCCTCGTCGTGCGCGAAGCCGGAGCCGGCGCCGCCCATGGTGAAGGACGGGCGGACCACGACCGGGTAGCCGCCGAGCGTGTCGACGCCGGCGAGCACGTCGTCCATCGAGTGGCAGATCACCGAGCGGGCCGACTCGCCGTGCCCGATCTTCTCCCGCACCCGCTCGACCACGCCCTTGAACAGGTCGCGGTCCTCGCCCTTTTGGATCGAGTCGAGGTTGGCGCCGATCAGCTCGACGTTGTACTTCTCCAGCACGCCGTTCTCGCTGAGCGAGACCGCGATGTTGAGTGCGGTCTGCCCGCCCAGGGTGGGCAGGAGCGCGTCGGGGCGCTCCTTGGCGATGATCTTCTCGACGAACTCGGGGGTGATCGGCTCGACGTAGGTGGCGTCGGCGATCTCCGGGTCGGTCATGATCGTGGCCGGGTTGGAGTTGACCAGGATCACCCGCAGGCCCTCGGCCTTGAGGATCCGGCACGCCTGGGTGCCGGAGTAGTCGAACTCCGCGGCCTGGCCGATGACGATCGGGCCCGAGCCGACGACCAGGACGGACTTCAGGTCGCTGCGCTTAGGCACTCTTGGTCTCCATCAGCGTCACGAAACGGTCGAACAGGTAGGCGGAGTCGTGCGGTCCGGCCGCCGCCTCCGGGTGGTACTGCACGCTGAACGCGGGTCGGTCCAGCAGGCGCAGGCCCTCGACGACGTCGTCGTTGAGGCACACGTGGCTGACCTCGGCCCGCCCGTAGGGGGTATCCGAGACGGTGTCCAGCGGCGCGTCCACGGCGAAGCCGTGGTTGTGCGCGGTCACCTCGACCTTGCCGGTCGTGCGGTCCTGCACGGGCTGGTTGATGCCGCGGTGGCCGTACTTGAGCTTGTAGGTGCCGAAGCCCAGCGCGCGCCCGAGCAGCTGGTTGCCGAAGCAGATCCCGAAGAACGGGGTGCCCTGGGCCAGCACGGCGCGCAGCAGCTCGATCTGGTGGGTCGCGGTGGCCGGGTCGCCGGGGCCGTTGGAGAAGAACACGCCGTCGGGGGCGATGGAGTTGACCTCCTCCAGCGTGGCCGTGGCGGGCAGCACGTGCACCTCGATGCCGCGCTCGGCCATCCGGTGCGGGGTCATGCCCTTGATGCCCAGGTCCAGCGCCGCGACGGTGAAGCGCTTGGTGCCGATCGCGGGCACCACGTAGGCGGCGTCGGTGCTGACCTGCTCGGCGAGGTCGGCGCCGGCCATCTCGGGGCTGGTGCGCACCCGCTCCAGCAGCGCGGCCTCGTCCGCGCGGGCGGCGTCGCCGGAGAAGATGCCGACCCGCATCGCGCCGCGCTCGCGCAGGTGGCGGGTCAGCGCGCGGGTGTCGATGCCGCTGATGCCGACCACGCCGTAGCGCACGAGTTCGTCGTCGAGCGAACGCCTCGAACGGTGGTTGGAGGGCACCCGGGCGGGGTCGCGGACGACGTAGCCGGAGACCCAGATCCGGGACGACTCGGGGTCCTCGTCGTTGACGCCGGTGTTGCCGACGTGCGGGGCCGTCATCACGACGACCTGGCGGTGGTACGAGGGGTCGGTCAGGGTCTCCTGGTAGCCCGACATGCCGGTGGAGAACACCGCCTCGCCGAACGTCTCCCCCACCGCGCCGTAGGCGCTGCCGCGGAACGTGCGCCCGTCCTCGAGGACGAGCACCGCAGGCGTCGTGGCCCGTCCGGTCATTGCGGTCACGTGACCGATCCTTCCTGGTGGTTCTGTGTAGCGGTGCCGGCGGTCGCCGGCAGTTCCCCGGCGATCAGCCGGGTGATGGTCTCGATCCACGCGTCGTGGTCGTCCGGGTGATCGCCGCGGAAGCCGGAGTCGAGCGAGGTGTCGCCGTGCGTCCAGGTGATCACCAGCAGGCCGCCCTCGGGCAGCACCTTCCCGGCGATGCCCTTCTCGTGTCGCACGCCGGTCAGCGCCGCGGCGGGCACGAAGAAGTCGGTCGCGGCGGGCCGCTCGACCACCAGGCCGTCCGCGCGCAGGGTCAGCTCGACCGGGCTGCGGGTGCCCAGGCCGTGCGCGACCACGCGGTCGAGCCAGTCGCCGGCGGTGGTGCTGCCGAAGTAGCGGCCGACCAGCGGCGGCAGCAGCGGCGCGGCACCGGCCTCGGACGCGGTGGGCAGCGCGGGCAGCCCCTCCTGCCGCTTGCCGCGCTTCTTCCAGGCGCGCCACATCAGCAGGTAGACGCCGAGCACGAAGGCGAGGCAGATGCCGATCCAGAGGATGCGACCGCCCCAGTTCGTCACCTCCGCCGACTTCTGTTCGGTGGCGAGCAGCAGCAGGTCGTGGTGCGCCGTGCCTGAGGTCACGCGAGCTTCCCGTCGATCACCGTGGGTACGCCGCGCAGGAACGTGGCGACCACCTTGCCGGGCAGTTCCAAGCCGGCGTAGGGGGTGTTACGGCTGCGCGAGGCGAGTTCGGACGGTTCGACCGTACGCCGTGGGGTCGGGTCGACCAGCACCAGGTTGGCGGGCTCGCCGACCTCGACCGGGCGACCGTGCCCGTCGAGTCGGCCGATCGCGGCGGGGCGCACCGACATGCGGTCGGCGACGCCGGCCCAGTCGAGCAGGCCGGTGTCGACCATGGTCTCCTGCACGATCGACAGGGCCGTCTCCAGGCCGAGCATGCCCATCGCGGCGACCGCCCACTCGCAGTCCTTGTCCTCGCTGGGGTGCGGGGCGTGGTCGGTGGCGACGGCGTCGATGGTGCCGTCGGCGAGCGCCTCGCGCAGCGCGGTGACGTCGGCGGCGGTGCGCAGCGGCGGGTTGACCTTGTAGACCGGGTCGTAGCTGCGCACGAGTTCGTCGGTGAGCAGGAGGTGGTGCGGGGTGACCTCGGCGGTGACGTTCCAGCCCTTGGACTTGGCCCAGCGCAGGATCTCCACCGAGCCCGCCGTGGAGACGTGGCACACGTGCAGCCGCGAGCCGACGTGCGCGGTGAGCAGCACGTCGCGGGCGATGATCGACTCCTCGGCGACCGCGGGCCAGCCGCGCAGGCCCAGTTCGCCGGAGACGGTGCCCTCGTTCATCTGCGCGCCCTCGGTCAGCCGGGGCTCCTGCGCGTGCTGGGCGACCACGCCGTCGAAGGCCTTCACGTACTCCAGCGCGCGGCGCATGATCACCGCGTCGTCCACGCACTTGCCGTCGTCGGAGAACACCCGCACGCGCGCGGCCGAGTCGGCCATCGCGCCCAACTCGGCGAGCCGCTGGCCGGCCAGGCCCACGGTGACCGCGCCGACCGGGTGCACGTCGCAACGACCGGTCTCCTGGCCGAGCCGCCAGACCTGCTCGACGGTGCCGGCGGTGTCCGCGACCGGGTCGGTGTTGGCCATCGCGTGCACGGCGGTGAAGCCGCCCAGCGCCGCCGCGTTCGCGCCGGTGGCGACCGTCTCGGCGTCCTCGCGGCCGGGCTCGCGCAGGTGGGTGTGCAGGTCGACCAGGCCCGGCAGCAGGATCTGCCCTGCGGCCTCGATCACGACGGCGCCGTCGGCGCGCAGGCCGGTGCCGATCTCGGCGATCACGCCGTCGCGGATGAGCACGTCCGACGCGTCGCCCCCGAGGACCTTGGCGTCCTTGATCAGGTACGTGCTCACTGGGTGTTCTCCTCGGTGCCGGTGCCGGTGCTGGTGTTCGAGGCGCTCGGGGCGCTGGGGGTGCTCAGGGCCGGTTCGTTGCCGCCCAGGAGCAGGTACAGGACCGCCATCCGCACGCTGACGCCGTTGGTGACCTGCTCGACGATGGTCGAGCGGGTCGAGTCGGCGACCTCGGCGGCGATCTCCATACCGCGGTTCATCGGGCCGGGGTGCATCACGATGGCGTGCTCGGGGAGCATCGCCATCCGGCGCAGGTCCAGGCCGTAGCGGCGCGAGTATTCGCGCTCGGTGGGGAAGAACGCGGCGTTCATCCGCTCGCGCTGCACGCGCAGCATCATCACCGCGTCGCTCTTGGGCAGTGGCGCGTCCAGGTCGTAGGAGACCGTGCAGGGCCAGCTCTCCACGCCGATCGGGAGCAGCGTGGGCGGCGCGACCAGGGTGACCTCGGCGCCCAGGGTGGCCAGCAGGAGCACGTTGGAGCGGGCCACCCGGCTGTGCAGGACGTCACCCACAAGGGTGATTCGGCGGCCTTCCAGATCGCCGCGCCCGCCGGCCAGCCTGCGCCGCATGGTGAACGCGTCGAGCAGTGCCTGGGTGGGGTGCTCGTGGGTGCCGTCGCCGGCGTTGACCACCGAGCCGCGCAGCCAGCCGGAGCCGGCCAGGCGGTGCGGCGCGCCGGAGGCGTGGTGCCGGATGACCACCGCGTCGGCGCCCATCGCCTGCAGGGTGAGCGCGGTGTCCTTGAGCGATTCGCCCTTGGAGACCGAGGAGCCCTTGGCGGAGAAGTTGATCACGTCTGCGGACAGCCGCTTGGCGGCGGCCTCGAACGAGATGCGGGTGCGGGTGGAGTCCTCGAAGAACAGGTTGACCACGGTGCGGCCGCGCAGCGTCGGCAGCTTCTTGATCGGCCGCTCGGCGATGTGTGCGAGTTCTTCGGCGGTGTCGAGGATCAGGATGGCGTCGTCACGGGTGAGGTCCGCGGCCGAGATCAGGTGGCGCTTCACTGGCTACTTCTCCGCGTCGGTGGGGGCCGCGGCGGGGTCGGCCGCGCGGGTGCCGAGCAGGACCGCGTCGCGGCCGTCGTACTCGGCGAGGTGGACCTTGACGGTCTCGCGCAGCGACGTGGGCAGGTTCTTGCCCACGTAGTCGGCGCGGATCGGGAGTTCACGGTGGCCGCGGTCGACCAGGACGGCCAGTTGCACCGCGCGCGGGCGACCGATGTCGTTCAGCGCGTCCAGGGCGGCGCGGATGGTGCGGCCGGAGAAGAGCACGTCGTCGACCAGCACGACGAGCTTGCCGTCGATGCCCTCGGCCGGGATCTCGGTGCGCTCCAGGGCGCGGGCCGGGCCGAGCCGGAGGTCGTCGCGGTACATGGTGATGTCCAGCGCGCCGACCGGGACCTTCGCGCCGTCCTCGATCGAGGCGAGTCGCTCGCCGAGCCGGCGGGCCAGTGCCACGCCTCGGGTCGGGATGCCCAGGAGCACGACGTCGTCGGCGCCCTTGGCGCGTTCGACGATCTCGTGCGCGATCCGGGTCAGCGCCCGGTTGATATCGGAGGTGTCCAGGACCGCGCGGGCGGTGGCCGGGTCGAGGTCCTTGGGACGGGCGGCCGACGTGCCGCCGGGGGTGTTGCCAGGTGCTGTCATGGAAAACAGACCTCCTTCCCCGTCTCACAGGACGGGCTTTAAAGGACGTCGGGGTACGTCCCTCACAGTATCAGCCAACATCATCAGTCTTTCGGCCGCCCGGACCGTTCGATCGAGCCGGGGCGAAAGCCGCGTAAGGGGGCCTCTCACCTGCGCGAATCCGGCTTTGTAGCCCGTTCGGCTTGACGGACGCAAATTACTCTGCGTAACCTCACAATGAGTCACCACCGGGCCAAACGCGACAGTCGCGACGTGCCGAACCTCGCAGCTTCGGGGAGAGTTCGAGGTACAGAAAGCCGGCCCGGAGGTAGCCACCCCATCGGTTCGGCCAACCACCGGTGGACCTTCACGGTCAGTCACCTGTTTTGGGAGCGAGATGTCCAGCGACTACGCCAAGCAGCTCGGGGCGAAGCTCCGCGCGATCCGGACCCAGCAGGGCCTGTCCCTGCACGGTGTCGAGGAGAAGTCCCAGGGCCGCTGGAAGGCCGTCGTCGTCGGTTCGTACGAACGCGGCGACCGTGCGGTAACCGTGCAGCGCCTGGCCGAGCTCGCCGACTTCTACGGCGTTCCGGTCCAGGAGCTGCTGCCCGGCGGCACCCCCAACGGCGCGGCCGAGCCGCCGCCGCGGCTGGTTCTGGACCTGGAGCGGCTGCAGACCGTGCCGTCCGACCAGGCCGGTCCGCTGCAGCGCTACGCGGCCACCATCCAGAGCCAGCGCGGCGACTACAACGGCAAGGTGCTGTCGATCCGTCAGGACGACCTGCGCACGCTGGCCGTGATCTACGACCAGTCGCCGAGCGTGCTGACCGAGCAGCTCATCGGGTGGGGCGTGCTCAACCCGGAGGCCCGTCGGGCCGTCGACAGCCAGAACAACGCGTGACAATCCGCTAGACGGAGCGTTACGGAGGCAGGCGGAAACGTCGAAGGGTCCCGAAGCCGATCGGCTTCGGGACCCTTCACCTTTTGTACGATCGCCGGCCTCAGCCGGATTCGCGGACCATCACGCGCGGGTGCACGACCATGCGACCACCCGGGCGGTAGTCACGGCCTCGGATCAATGTGGTGATCGCGTCCGAGGCGCCGGAGCCCATCGTTCGGGTGTGCATCGAGACGCTGGTCAACCTCGGCCAGACCAGGTCGCAGAACGGCAGGTCGTCCGCGCCGACCACGGCCATGTCGTCGGGCACCGACCAACCGCACTCGCGCAGCGCGGAGATGATCATCAGGGCGAAGTCGTCGTTGCCCGCGAACACCGCGGTCGGCGGCTCGCTCTCGCGCTGCCACTGCCGCACGATGGCCAGCACGTCCTCGCGGACGTAGCCCACGTCCACCCGGCGCAGCGAGACCCCTTCCTCCTCGGCCGCGGCCTGCGCGCCCGCCCAGCGCTCCTCGCCCAGGAAGGCGAGCGGCCCGGACGGGACCAGGCAGGCCAGCCGGCGGTGGCCCCGATCGATGAGGTGGCGCACCGCGACCCGGCCGGTGTCCCGGTTGTCGAAGATCGCGGTCGGCACGTCGGGGTGCTCCTCGCGGCCCCACGCGAAGATCGCCCGGACCCCGGCCCGCTTGAGCACGTCCACCGCGCCGCCGGTGAGCCGGTTGGACTCGGCCATCACCGCGAGCGGGCGCAGCGCGGCCCACTGCCGGGCCGCGTCGGCCCCGCGCGAGGTGCGGTCGGCGTGGATGAGCAGGCTCAGCTCGTGCCGGTTGAGCGCCTCGGTCAGCTCGTCGATGAACGCCTCGAGGAGTTGGCCCATCGGCTGCAGCGGCAGCGGGAAGAGCACGACGTCGCTGTTGCCCGAGCGCAACGATCGAGCGGGCGCGCTGGGCGCGTAGCCCAGTTCGCGCACCGCGAGCATGACCCGCTCCCGGGTCTGCGCGCTGACCCGGACCCCGGGCGGCGAGTTGAGCACGTAACTCACGGTGGATCTGGATACGCCGGCGAGCCGGGCCACGTCGGAACTGGTGGGCGGCTTCGCCCCCGCCTCCGGCGCGCTCATCCGTGACCCCCCGGGCGGCAAGTGACCGATTTCGTGCTCGTCATCTCGACGACACCCCCTACCGCACCCGCACGCGGGGCCGGCCCGCGCGCAACCGATGTCCACCGGATCACAGGGTCGCGATCCGTTACCGCTTGGTTAGCGGGGACAACCTTGGCCGTAATCGCTCGAATGCGCTACCGACACATGTCGGTCGTTACAAGATCACTCGCAGTGACGATTCGCTGCGGATTGCGCTCTGTTCAAGCCTTGAACAATCAAATCGTTATCTAGTCGGACTGATTTCACGTTGTGGATCCATTCCCCTGCTTATTCGTGTCACCTAGGCTCCCAACCCAACACCTCGTCAGCAGATTCGAGACCTCCGTGCAGGGAGGGTTTCGAGTCCCCTCCATCGGACGGTCCACATGAGTTCGACCACCACAGAGGCACCCGACTCGTCGTCCCCTGCGCCGGAGCCCACCCCCGGTGCCGGGCACACCGGGTACAAGATCGGGCCGCTCTACGCGACGCTGCCCATCGCCAACATCGCGCTGTACATGTTGTGGCTGGGTGTGGGGGTCTACCTGCTCCCGACCCAGGTCATCCACATCAAGGGCGTTCCCGATCAGGAAGCGCTCAAGTGGCCGATCTTCTGGGGCGCGCTGTTCGCCACGGTCGGCAACCCGCTGTTCGGCAAGCTGTCCGACATCACCCGCTCGCGCTTCGGCCGCCGGTCGCCGTTCATCCTGTTCTGCGCGCTCGTCGGCGCGGCCGCCCTGTGCTTCCAGGCCAACGCGAACTCGATCGCGGTCGTCGGCCTGACCTGGGGCGTCATCCAGTTCATCATGAACGGGTACCAGGCCGCGGTGACCGCGGTCATGCCCGACCGGGTGCCCGCGGGCAAGTACGGCCGGTTCTCCGCGATGATCGGCCTGGGCATCCCCGTCGGCACGATCGTGGCCTCGCTGCTGCTGGCCGGCGTCGACCTGAGCATGATCGGGATCGACGCCCAGATCGGCGGCTTCGACGGCAGGTTCGCCGATCCGGCGGACGGTGGGGCCAAGGGCTTCTACCTGATCGCCGCCGTGCTCGTGGCCGCCGCGCTGATCTTCGTGATCGTCAGCCCGGACAAGTCCTCCAAGGACATGCCGCGGGAGAAGTTCGAGTTCGTCTCGTTCGTCAAGGGCTTCTGGGTCTCGCCGCGCGAGCACGCCGACTTCTTCATCGCCCTGGTCTCGCGCCTGGGCGTGATGCTCGGCTACATGGTCGTCCTGCAGTTCAACTTCTTCATCCTGTTGATGTACATCAAGATTCCGCAGGCCGAGGTGCTGTCCAAACTGGGCACCCTCACCGTGATCAACGCCGTGGTGACCATCGTCGCGGCCGTCGTGATCGGCCCGATCGTGGACCGCGTCGGGCGGGTCAAGCCGTTCGTGATCGGCTCGGGTGTCGGTGCCGCGCTCTCCCTGATGATCCCGCTGATGTGGGCCACCGAGGACGGCATGATCGCCTTCCAGGTCGCCAACGGCTTGTTCTTCGGCATGTACATGGCCGTCGACATGGCGCTGATCACCCAGGTGCTCCCGCGTCCGCAGGACGTCGGCAAGGACATGGGCCTGATCAACATCGCCAACGCCGGGCCGCAGATCGCCGCGCCGTTCCTGGCCCCGTTCCTGGTCGACGACCTGGACTTCGGCTACGAGGGCCTGTTCGCGTTCGCCGCCGCGATATCCCTGCTCGGGGCGCTGTTGGCGCTGCTGGTCAAGCGCGTGCGGTAGGTGCGCGGGCGGCAGGCCCGCGCGCGGCCTCGCGCGCCGTATACGCCGACGGGGCGGACCGGATCACCGGTCCGCCCCGTCGGTATGTCGGCGCTCGTCACTCGCCGGTCGCGTCGGGTCGCCGCGCAGCTCACGCGCGCGGGATCTCGCCCGCCGTCCAGCGGCCGGTCAGCAGCGTGCCCATGTCGTCCCAGGCCTCGTCGATGACGCGGGCCAGGCGCGCGACGTCCAGCACCTCACCCTCGGTCCACTCGTCCATCGCCACCCGCATCACCGAGTGGTACAGGGTCACCAACAGCGCCGGACGCCGGTCCCGTTCCGGCTCCAGTCCCTCGCGCCGGGCGATCTCCCGGGCCATCCGCCGCTCCAGCTCCATCGCGTTGCGCAGCGACGCGGCCAGCAGTACGGGGGTGGCCTCGATCATCCGGCGCAGCCGCAGGAACTCCTGCCCCGCGCCCTCCTGTTCCTCCTCGGCGACCCGGGCGAACACCTCGGCGCCCGCGCGCCGCAGCGCGGTCAGCGGCGCCTCTTCCGCCGGGCGGGCGGTGAGCGCCTCCAGGAACAGTCCCTCGAACTCGATCGCCCGGGCCAGCGCCACCTCCTCCTTGCCCGCGAAGTAGCGGAAGAAGGTGCGCCGGGACACCTCCACGGCGGCCACGATCTCGTCGATCGTGGTGGCGTCGTACCCCTTGCGCAGGAACAACCCCAGCGCGGCGTCCACCAACGCCTCGCGCGTGCGTTCCTTCTTACGCTCCCGCAAGCCCGTCGCGGTGCCGGCCGTCTCCCGCACGTTGGGTGGTCCTCTCGTTCGCCTATGCACAGTATGACACTTGCCACTGTGTGCAATTTGAGTGATTTGGCTATATGGCACTGCGTGCCATATCGTTCGATGGTTCGATGCGGCGCTGGACACGGATGGATGTAGGGAACGCATGAGTCAGACTTCGACGGCGGCGGCTTCGGACGCGCTCCCGCCGGACCTCTCGAAGAGCGCCGTGCGCCGGGGCATGCAGGGACACCCCTGGCTGACCCTGCTGGCGGTCGCCTTCGGCGTGATGATGGTGGCCCTGGACGGCACCGTGGTCGGCATCGCGAACCCGGCCATCTCCAAGGACCTGGACGCCTCGCTCGCCGACCTGCAATGGGTCACCAACGGCTACCTGCTCGCGCTCGCGGTGTGCCTGATCCCGGCCGGCAAGCTCGGTGACCGCTACGGCCACAAGACGATCTTCCTGATCGGCGCGGCCGGCTTCGCCGCCACGTCGCTGATCATCGCGTTCTCGCAGTCGGTCTCGATGCTGATCGCGTTCCGGGTGCTCCAGGGCGTGTTCGGCGCGCTGCTCCAGCCCACCGCGCTGGGCCTGCTGCGCAACAGCTTCCCGGGCAACAAGCTCAACATGGCGATCGGCATCTGGGGCGCGGCGATCTCCACCGCGACCGCCGCCGGTCCGATCGTCGGCGGCCTGCTGGTGGAGCACGTCAGTTGGCAGTCGGTCTTCTACATCAACGTGCCGATCGGCGTGCTGACCCTGGTGGTGGGCATCTGGGCACTGGCCAACAGCCGGGTGGCCGGCGCGAGCAACCGGATCGACTACCTCGGTGTCCTGCTGCTGTCGGTGGCGATGTTCTGCCTGGTCTGGGGTGTGATCAAGAGCGGCGAGAAGGGCTGGGGCAGCGCGTACACGCTGGGCTTCATGGCCGCCGCGCTGATCCTGCTCGCGCTGTTCGCGCTGTGGCAGACCAGGGCGCCCGAGCCGCTGATGCCGCTGGTGATGTTTCGCAACCGGTCGTTCTCGATCGGCATCGTGCTGATGATCTTCATGGCGTTCGCGATGTTCGGCGCGATGTTCTTCATCACCTTCTACCTCCAGGGCGTCAACGGGCTCAGCCCGACGGAAACCGGCGTGCGGATGTTGCCGATGTCCGTGGTGATGATGATCGGCTCGCCGATCGGCGGCTTCGCGATCACCAAGCTCGGCCCGCGCATCCCGATCATCGCCGGCTTGGCGCTGTCCGCGACCGCGATGGCGCTGCTCGCCCGGCTGGGCGAGGACGCGAGCTTCGGCGCCACGATGGTGCCGTTCGTACTGCTCGGCTTCGGGCTCAGCCCGATCATGGTCGGCGCGACGGACATCATCGTCGGCAACGCCTCGCTCGAACTCTCCGGCGTCGCCTCCGGCATCCAACAGGCCGCGATGCAGGTCGGGGGCGCGCTCGGGACCGCCGTGCTCGGCGCGGTGGTGGCGGCCAAGGTCTCCTCGGTGCTGCCGGACCGTTGGCCGGCCGAGGCGGGTGCCTACGACACCCTGCCGCACGGCCGGCGCGAGGCGATCGAGGGGTCGGTCGCACAGGGCTTCCCGCCGGTGGACCCGGCGACCATGAACGGGCACACGATCGACGCGGTCCGCCACGCGTCGGACACCACGTTCCTGGACGGCATGCAGCTCGCCTTCACGATCGCCGCGATCACCATGGCGGTCGGAATCGTGCTCGCGCTGTTCGTCCGGCAGGGCGAAAAGCGCGAAGGCGCGGTCGCCGTACATGTGTAGGGCATGATCGACGGGGAGCATCATCCCCTGGCAATGGTCGTGGGCAAGACCGTCGCGCCGTCCCTGATCGACATCGGGGGCGGCGTTCCGGTTTGCCCGGCAAATTAGACAGGTATTCTTACCTCGTGCAGCAAGACACCTCCTCCGGGCCCGAACTGGTGACGTTGCTGGTCGGCGCCGTGCGCGGGATCAGCCAACTGTTCTCCGACCGCATGACGGCCGCGGGATTCGACGAGATCCGGCCCACGCACGGCTTCGCGCTGACCCTGGTCGGCGAGGGCGGCACCACCGCCACCGAGCTCGGGCGCCGGTTGGGCATGACCAAGCAGTCGGCCGGCGAGGTGGTCTCGCACCTGGCCCGACACGGATACGTCGAGCGCAAGCCCGACCCCGCCGACCGCCGCGCCCGCCGGATCACCCTCACCGAACGCGGGCGCGAGTGCCTGCGGGTGATCTGGGCCGAGCTGTCCTGGATCCAGGGCGCGTGGACCAAGGCGGTGGGCGACGACGGCGTCGAGGTGCTCAAGGAAGGTCTACGCGCGGGCATGCGCCAACTCGGCGCGTCCGGTGAACTGCCCGACAACCTGAGCCAGGCCTGGTGGTGGCGGGAGAACTAGTGCCGGGAGACCGCGGTGGGTGCCCGCCCGCGCCGTCGGTTCACAGTGGCGGCTCGAATTCCCGGCGGGGGGCGACGTAGGTGTCGGTGAGATAGGCGAGTTCCACCGGCTCCGCGTGCGCCCGGACGAATTCGCGCACCCGGGCCATGAGTTGCGCCTTCGGTGCGGCATCCATCGCGGCCACGTAGCTGAACGTCGAGAACCGCTCCAACACCTGATCGTGCGTCAGTTCGTCGCGCCACCGGAACACCCTGCGCTCGGCGGGCGCGAACGGCTCGGCGGCGGCCAACTCCGCGCGATAGTCGTGCAACTTGTGGAAGGGCCACTCGGCCACCTCGTGCAGACCCGCGACGAACGCCTCGCTCTCGTCCAACTCGTTCCACACCATCGCCAACGCCCCGCCGGGCCGCAACACGCGCGCGATCTCGCCCAGCGCGGCCTCGGGCTCGAACCAGTGGAACGCCTGGGCGACGGTGACCACGTCGAAGGCACCGGCCGGAGCCGGGATACGCTCCGCGCTGCCCGCGTACACCGGCACACCCTCGACCACCCGGGCGAACGTCTCGCGCATCGCCGCCGACGGCTCGACGGCGATCACCTTCGCGCCGCGCTCGACCAGCAGCCGGGTCAACTTGCCGGTACCGGCGGCCAGGTCGAGCACCCGGGTACCGGGCCCGATCCCGGCGCCGGCGCACAGGTGTTCCACCGCCTCGGCCGCGTAGGACGGCCGCGCCCGCTCGTATCGATCCGTGCCCTGGGCGAAGCCGCGCGTGCCGAGACCGTCGGTCGTCATGCCGCGCATTCTCGCCGGGCGTCCCCGGTCGGGACAAGGGTCCTCAGGGTCTGCCGAGCAGGACCACCCCGGCCAGCACGCACACCGACACCGCGGTCAGCAGCGTCGCGCGGACCGCCCGATCGCCGCACACGGCGTCGCCGGCCCGCACGGCCCGGTCCACCTGTCGGTGCCGCAGCAACCCCACCACGTACACGGTGAGACCGGCCGCCATCACCGCGCACCCGGGCAGCATGAACCACCAGCGATCCGGCACATGACCCGCGTGCACCAACAGCGCCCCGTTGGCGACGAACGCGAGCGACGTGCGCGACCAGGCCATCCTGGTCCGCTCCGGTTGCAGCCCCGGATCCAGGGGTGTGCCCGGCAGCGACGCGGGGCGCGACATCAGGAGGCGATCATGAGCACGACGCTCACCACGATCACGACCACCAGACCCGCCGAGAGCACCAGGGGCACCGCGGAGAACGGCAGCGCGTGCCCGAGCCGCATCGCCCGCTCGACCCGATACCAGCGCCGGTACGCGGTGGCCGACAGGGTCAGCGCCAGCGCGACCAGGGCCAGGCCGAGCACCAGCCGCTGTCCGCGCGGAGCCAGATCCGGAACCAACTGGACCACCGCGACGCCACCCGCGAGCAGCGAGAGAGCCGTCCGGATCCAGGCCAGGAAGGTCCGCTCGTTGGCGAGCGTGAAGCGGTAGTCGGGCTCGTCCCCGATCTCCCGCAGCCGGGAACCCTTGCGGTCGGATCTCATGATCTTCATTATCGGCATTCGATCATGATTCGATCGCCCGGGCCCCGGGGCCCGGGTCCGGAAAGCCGACGAGCCGGAGGCCCGGGTCCGGAAAGCCGACGAGCCGCCTCCCCCACACGGGGGCAGGCGGCTCGACCGGAGTCCCGGAAACGGGCGCGGCTAGCGCAGCAGCGTCGGCTTGAGGTCCTTTATCCGCGCGAGCAGGCCGTTCACGAAGGCCGGCGACTCGTCCGTGGAGTACTCCTTGGCGAGTTCGACGGCCTCGTCGATGGCCACGACGTCGGGGACGTCGCTCTCCCAGAGCAGCTCGTAGATGCCCAGGCGCAGGACGTTGCGGTCCACGCCGGGCATCCGGTCGAGCGTCCAGCCCACGGCGTAGGTGCCGATCAGGTCGTCGATCCGCTTGCGGTGCTCCTGGACGCCCTCGACCAACTGCATCGTGTAGTCCGCGACCTGGGGCTCCGCCCGGTCGGCCTGGAACCGGCCGACCCAGTCCGCGAGGATGGTCACCGGGTCGACGCCGCGCTGGTCGGCTTCGAACAGGATCTGCAGCGCGCGCTTCCGGGTCTTGCTGCGGGCACCGGCCACTAGCTGTTCACGCGGCCCAGGTAGTCACCGGAACGGGTGTCGACCTTGACCTTCTCGCCCGTCGTGATGAAGAGCGGAACCGCGATCTCGAAGCCGGTCTCCAGCTTCGCGGGCTTGGTGCCACCGGTGGACCGGTCGCCCTGGACACCCGGCTCGGTGTACTCGATGAGCAGCTCGACGGAGGCCGGCAGCTCCACGTAGAGCGCGGCGCCCTCGTAGATCGCGACGGTCGCCTCGAAGCCTTCGAGGAGGTAGTTGGCGGCGTCGCCGACGGTCTCGGGCGAGATCGGCAACTGCTCGTACGTGTCCGTGTCCATGAACACGAAGTCGGTGCCGTCCTTGTACGAGAACTGCATACCGCGCTTGTCCACGGTGGCCGTCTCGACCTTCGTGCCGGCGTTGAAGGTCTTGTCCACGACCTTGCCGGAGAGGACATGCTTGAGCTTCGTACGAACGAACGCGCCGCCCTTGCCGGGCTTGACGTGCTGGAACTCGACGACGGACCAGAGCTGGCCATTGTCGAGCTTGAGCACCATGCCGTTCTTCAGGTCGTTGGTCGTGGCCACGAGTGTGGTGTCTCCTGCGTGCTTCTGGGACCGGATGATCGCGCGTCGGACGGGGCGGGTGCGAAGACAGCCCGCTACAGGACGAGCAATTCCTTGGTCGTGATGGTGAGTAGCTCGGGGCCGCCGTCTTCGAGCGGACGAACCACAAGGGTGTCCTCGATGCGGACGCCGCCTCGGCCCGGGAGATAGATCCCCGGTTCGACGGTGACCGGCATGCAAGCGTCCAGCTTACCGGTCGCCGTCGGACCCAGACGCGGGTCCTCGTGGATCTCGAGACCGACGCCGTGCCCGAGGCCGTGTTCGAAGAACTCCAGGTATCCGGCCCGCTCGATCACCTCGCGCGCGGCCCGATCCACCGCGACCGCCTCGGCACCGGGCACCAGCGCCTCGCGGCCCGCCTTCTGGGCGGCGAACACCACGCCGTAGATCTCCTGCTGCCACGCGGCCGGCTCGGTGCCGATCACGAAGGTGCGGGTCATGTCGCCGTGGTAGCCGCGATAGCGGGCACCGAAGTCGATCTTGAGGAAGTCGCCGTCCTCGACCCGCCGGTCGCCGGGGTCGTGGTGTGGGATCGCCGAGTTCGGCCCGGTGGCCACGATGGTGGGAAACGCCACGGCGTCCGCGCCGTGGTCGGCCATGCGCCGCTCCAACTCCATCGCGATGTGCCGTTCGGTCCGCCCGACCAGGATCGACTCG
Organism: Embleya sp. NPDC025285; assembly: GCF_055558835.1. Classification (NCBI taxonomy): domain Bacteria; kingdom Bacillati; phylum Actinomycetota; class Actinomycetes; order Kitasatosporales; family Streptomycetaceae; genus Embleya; species Embleya sp. NPDC025285. The sequence continues at coordinate 67,856 of NZ_JBVHLU010000010.1, read as the reverse complement.
ATCATCTCGCCCAGCGCGCGGTCGCCGATCTCGCAGGCGATCCGCAGCGCGGCGATCTCCGCCGGATCCTTGACCCGACGCAGGTCCTCGACCACGCGGCCGAGCTTGACCAGCGCGGCGGCGGGGCTCTCCTCGGCGAGCACCGCGCCCAGCGCGCGGTACAGCTCGACCGTCACGTGCTGTTCCTCGATCGCCAGCCGGACCGCACCGCCCGCGGCGGCGCGCTTGGTCAGCGCCTGCGGGCAGGACCGCTCGACGAGCAGCTCGACGCCCGGCGACTCCTCGCCCGCCTGGGTCGCGTACCGGCTGTCGGTGCACAGCACGGCGCCCGAGTCGGTGGACCCCTCGCCCGCCGCTCCCGGTGTGTACACCAGCAGCGCGCCGTTCGAACCGGTGAAACCGGTCAGATAGCGCACATTGACGAGATTGGTGATCAGGGCGACATCTGCGCCGGCACCGGCCAGGCGGGAACGCAGCCGATCACGGCGTTGAGCATGGGCCTCGGGCATGGGACCAGCGTAGTCCCGCGAGGTGGGCGGAGCCCGGCGTGACTCGGCGAACTGCATCCTTCGTGCCGCGACCAGGGCAATCGTGTGAAGGCCGGACAGCGGCCGAGGTCGGGTCCTACGCTGCCAGCGAGGGGGTGTACTTCAGTGGAAATCAGCGGAAATGACGGACCTCGCGCCGCATCGGCGAACGAGCGGCTGGTCCGTCAGATCGAGGCCGCGGGTGCGCGGTACCGGGCGGCGGAGGCGGATCGCGGCGAGATCGAGCGCCGGCGCGCCGCGGGCAGTCGCTTCCCGGACGACGACGACCGGCTGCAACTGCGCGCGGCCCGGCTGGTCGAGCAGCACGAGGTGCCCGGGCAGGTGTTGCTGGCCACCTCGCCGGACGAGAGCGCACCGCGACTGGCCGAACGGATCATAGGAGTCACCAACGACCTCCAGAGCCTGAACTTCCTTGCCCGCGGGTTGCGGGCCGCCGCGTGCGTGGCGCGGATCTGGTACTCGACCGGCGGGCCGGTACGACCGCAGGCCACCGGCTTTCTGGTCGCGCCGAGCCTGCTGCTGACCAACCATCACGTGTTCCCGGACGCGGCCACCGCGCGCGGCGCGTTCGCCGAGTTCGGCGCGGAGATGGGTGTCGACAACGATTTGCCGGTGCACACCACGCGCTTCGCGCCGGACCCGGACACCCTGTTCCTGACCGACGAGGACCTCGACTTCTCCCTGGTCGCGATGCGTCCGGGCGGCGACGGTCGCCCGCCCGGGCGGATCTTCGGACACATCGGGCTGATCGCGGCCGAGGGCAAGCTGGTGGTGGGCGATCCGGTGAACGTGATCGGTCACCCGGCCGGGCGGCTCAAGGAGATCGCCATCCGGGCGAATCGGTTCACCCAGCGCCTGGACGACTTCCTCCACTACGAGACCGACACCGAACCGGGCAACTCCGGATCGCCGGTGTTCAACGACCAGTGGGAGGCGGTCGCGCTGCACCACAGCGGTGTGCCCGCGCACGACGACAGCGGCGCGGTGCTGAATCTGCAGGGATTGCCGTGGCGACCCGAGCAGGGGTTGGCGCAGATCGAGTGGGTCGCCAACGAGGGCGTGCGGATCAGCGTGATCCTGGCCCGGCTGGGCGCGCTGGCCACCAACGACGACGGCCTGCGGACACTGCTGGCCGAGTTGGGCGCCGGGTCGGGGCTGGGCACGACACCCGCGGCACGCACGGCAGTGCCCGCGCCGCGCTCACCGGTGGAGCCGGCGTCCGGTGCCGAGGCGGTCACCGTCTCGGGGGTGTCCGGGCGCCCGGGTGCGTTCGGCGGCCGGGTGCGGCTGGTGTTCCTGCACGGACGCAGTCAGCAGGGGCACGATCCGGCGGCGCTGCGGCGGAGTTGGGCGGCCGGGCTGAACAGCGGGCTGACCATGGCCGGACTGCCGACCGTGGATCCCGAGGACGTCTGGTTCCCCTTCTATGGTGATCGGCTCGTCGAGGTGATGGAGTCGACGGCGCCGATCGAGGCACCGCTGTCGCCGTCCGCACAGGGGTTGTACGACGAGCTGCTCGGCGAGGCCGCGCACCGGGCCGGGATGCCGGCGCCGGGCCGGACCGTGGTGACCGAGAGCATCTGGGACCACATGGTGGGCACGGTGCACGAGCCACTCGGCTGGATCGCCGCGCACACCGGGGTGGATCGGCTGGTCATCCGGGCCGCGTTCCGCGATGTCGCGGCGTACCTGGATCGCGACGACACGCGCGAGGCGGTGCTGGAGCGGGTGCTCGCGGGATTGCCCGCGTCCGGTCCGGTGGTGCTGGTCGCGCACAGCCTGGGCACGGTGGTGGCGATGGACCTGCTGACCCGGCTCGGGCCGGCGGTGCCGGTGGCCGGGTTGATCACGGCGGGCGCTCCGCTGGGGATGGACGCGGTGTACTCGCGGCTGCGGGTCGGCGGGGCACATCTGCCGTCGATCGCCGGGCCGTGGTTCAACACGTGGTGTCCGACGGATCCGGTCGCGATCGGGTGTCCGCTGGCCGACGACTGGAGCGGGCTGGCGGCGGAGTGCACGGTGGCCAATCCGCACGATCGTGCGCACGACATCGGCGCGTATCTGGCGCATCGGGAGGTGGCTACGGCGATCGGGCGACTGTTGGGATGAGCGGGACTCCCGCGGGCCGCGGTCGCGGGTACGACTCCGGGGTCGCGGGCTCGGGCTCGGGCCCGCGGGCTCGGGGATCACCTACGCGGGTGACCCCCGAGCCCGCAGGCGCCGTCAGTCCTCGAGTTCCTCGGCCAGCGCGCGCAGTGCCAGGCGGTACGAGCCGATGCCGAAGCCCGCGATCGTGCCGCTGGCGACGGCGGCCACCACGCTGGAGTGCCGGAAGCTCTCGCGCGCGTACGGGTTGGAGATGTGCACCTCGATGAACGGCGCGGTGCGCTGGGCGACCGCGTCGCGCAGACCGTACGAGTAGTGCGTGAACGCGCCCGGGTTCATCACCACCGGGATGCGGCCGTCGGCGGCCTCGTGCATCCAGCGGATGATCTCGCCCTCGTCGTTGGTCTCGCGGACCTCGACCGCGAAGCCGAGCTCACCGCCGAGCCGTTCGCACTCGGCGACCAGTCCCGGGTACGAGGTGGCCCCGTAGACGTCGGGCTCGCGGCTGCCCAGGCGGCCGAGGTTGGGACCGTTGAGCACGAGCACCCTGCGCGCGCTCACCCGGACACCTCGGCGTACGCGGCGACCAGGAAGGTCGGATCGGGCGCCTCCAGGACGACCGGCTTGGCCAGGCCGTCCAGCACGATGAAGCGCAGCATGTCGCCGCGCGACTTCTTGTCCACGCGCATGGTCTCCAGCAGCTTGGGCCATGCGTCGCCGCGGTAGGTCAGCGGCAGGCCGACCGAGGCGAGCACCGTGCGGTGCCGGTCGGCGGTGGCATCGTCGAGGCGACCGGCGAGTCGACCCAGCTCCGCCGCGTAGACCATGCCGACGCTGACCGCGGCGCCGTGCCGCCACTTGTAGCGCTCGGCCTTCTCGATCGCGTGCGCGAGGGTGTGGCCGTAGTTGAGGATCTCGCGTCGGCCGGCCTCCTTGAGGTCGCCGGAGACGACGTCGGCCTTGACCCGGATGGCGCGGGTGATCAGTTCGGCGGTGTCCTTGCCCCGCGGGTCGCGTGCGCCCTCGGGGTCGGCCTCGATCAGGTCCAGGATCACCGGGTCGGCGATGAAGCCGGCCTTGATCACCTCGGCGAGGCCGCTGACGTAGTCGTTGCGCGGCAGCGATTCCAGCGTGGCCAGGTCGGCGAGCACGCCGGCCGGCGGGTGGAACGCGCCGACCAGGTTCTTGCCCTCGGCGGTGTTGATCCCGGTCTTGCCGCCGACGGCCGCGTCGACCATGCCCAGCAGCGTGGTGGGCATCGCGATCCAGCGCACGCCGCGCAGCCAGGTGGCCGCGACGAAGCCCGCGAGGTCGGTGGTGGCACCGCCGCCGATGCCGACGATCACGTCCGAGCGGGTGAACCCGGTCTGACCGAGCACCGACCAGCAGTACGCCGCGACCGCGACGTCCTTGGCCTCCTCGGCGTTGGGCACCTGGATGGCGATCGCCTCGTAGCCCTGCGCGGCCAGGTCCTCGCGGACCGCCTCGCCGGTGGCGGCCAGCGCCTCCGGGTGCAGGATCGCCACGCGGCGGGCGGACGTGCCGATCAGGCCCGCGAGTTCGCCGAGCAGGCCGGCACCCACGAGCACGTCGTACGACTCCGAGGCGCCGCCGACGCGGATCCGGACCGGCTCGGAGGGGTTGCCGCTCATCGATTCACGTCTTTCTCAGGCTCGGTCTGCTCGGATGGGGTCGGCTCGGAAGGAGCCTGGTCGGGTGCGGTGGCGAAGGCGTCGCGGATCTCGGCGGCGACGTCCTCGGGGGTGCGTCCGGCGGTGTCCACCGTCAGCGCGGCGACCTCGAGGTACAGCGGTCGGCGCGCCTGCATCAGCTCGCGCCAGCGGGCCCTGGGATTGCCCACCAGGAGCGGGCGCGGCGCGTCCAGGCCGACCCGCTTGACCGCGTCCGCGAGGGCGACCTCGAGGAAGACCACCCGGTGTCCCTTGAGCAGAGCGCGGGTCGCGTCGTCCATGATCGCGCCGCCGCCCAGCGCGAGCACGCCGTCGTGCTCGGCCAACGCCGCGGCGACCGCCTCGTGTTCGAGCGTACGAAAGTGCGGCTCGCCCTCGTCGACGAAGATGTCCGGGATCGACTTGCCCGCGCGCGCCTCGACGTCCGCGTCGGTGTCGCGGAAGCCGACCCCGTGCGCCCGGGCGAGCAGCAGGCCCACCGTCGTCTTGCCCGCGCCGGGCGGCCCGACCAGGACCACCAGCGGGCCGGTGCCCGCCTCTTCGTCGACCGCGGCCTCGCTGTGCGCGGTGTCCCCGATGTCCGCCATGGCGCTACCGAATCTCCAGCGCGTCCAGGTAGCCCCGCACGTTGCGGGTGGTCTCGGCGACCGAGTCGCCGCCGAACTTCTCGGTGACCAGGTCGGCCAGGACGAGCGCGACCATCGCCTCGGCCACGATGCCGGAGGCCGGCACGGCCGCGACGTCGGAGCGCTGGTGGTGGGCCTGCGCGGGCTCGCCGGTGCGCACGTCGAAGGTGGACAGCGCGCGCGGCACGGTGGCGATCGGCTTCATCGCCGCACGCACGCGCAGCACCTCGCCGGTGGACATGCCGCCCTCGACGCCGCCGGCGCGGTGCGACGTGCGCTTGGCGCCGTCGGGGGTGTTGACGATCTCGTCGTGGGCCCGCGAGCCCCGTGTCCGGGCCAGCTCGAAGCCGTCGCCGAGCTCGACACCCTTGATCGCCTGGATACCCATCAGCGCACCCGCGAGCCGCGAGTCGAGCCGGCGGTCCCAGTGCACGTGGCTGCCCAGGCCCGGCGGCAGGCCGTAGGCGAGCACCTCGACCACACCGCCGAGGGTGTCGCCGGCCTTCTGCGCGTCGTCCACCTCGGCGACCATCGCGGCCGACGCGTCCGGGTCGAAGCAGCGGACCGGGTCGGCGTCCAGGCGCGCGGTGTCGTCGGGGCCGGGCAGCATGCCGGCGGGCGCCTTGGCCGCGCCGAACTCGACCACGTGGCTGACGATGCGAACGCCCGCCACCTGCTCCAGGAACGACTTGGCGACCGCGCCGAGCGCGACCCGGGCCGCGGTCTCGCGGGCGCTGGCCCGCTCCAGGATCGGCCGCGCCTCGTCGAAGCCGTACTTCTGCATTCCGGCCAGGTCGGCGTGGCCGGGCCGCGGGCGGGTCAGCGCCGCGTTGCGGGCCTGCGCGGCGAGCACCTCGGGGTCCACGGGGTCGGCCGACATGACCGTCTCCCACTTGGGCCACTCGGTGTTGCCGACCATGATCGCGACCGGGCCGCCCTGGGTGAGCCCGTGCCGGACGCCGCCGAGGAAGGTGACCTCGTCCCGCTCGAACTTCATCCGCGCGCCACGCCCGTAGCCCAGCCGGCGGCGCGCCAGCGCGTCCGCGACCAGTTCGGTCGTGATGGGCACGCCGGCGGGCAGCCCTTCCAGGGTGGCCACGAGTGCCGGGCCGTGCGACTCCCCGGCGGTCAGCCAGCGTAGGTTGCCCACGAATGCTCCTTCTTGCGCTTGCCGCGTATCACGTCCGGGGAACGGCGCGGAGGCCGTCCACGATTCGCCCGGCGGATGTCCACCCGAATCCTTTCATGCCGGCGGCGGGCTCCCCGCGCCGCGTCCAGGTGTCGGACAGCGCCGCACCGGCCTCCGTCGTCTCACCAGGCGAGATGCAGTCGGGACAACTCCGCGCCGCACAACACCCCGCCGAGCGCGCCGAGCAGCAGCCACGGCCCGAACGGCAGCCGGCTGCCCCGACGGGCCCGGCCCACCGAGACGAGCAGCCCGGCGGTGAGCCCGGCCAGCAGGAACGCCAGGAACGCGCCGGTGACCAGCACGCCCCAGCCCAGCCAGGTCAGGTGTATGCCGAGCACACCGGCGAGCTTGACGTCGCCCATGCCCAGACTGCCCCGGGAGAGCGCGGCCAGGCACAGGTGGTAGCCGGCCAGGGTGAGGCCGCCGAGCAGGGCCCGTCGGTACGCGGTGAAGTCGCCCAGCGCGAGCGACTCCATGCCCAGCAGGGTCAGCCCGGTCGCGAGCGTCACCAGCAGTACCGGATCGGGCAGCCGCAACGTGCGCACGTCCACGATGGCCAGGGTCACGCCCGCGACGGCGAGCACCAGGAACGCGAGCAGGTCCAGGCCCGGCCCGAGCCGCCAGGCCAGCAGCGCGCACACCAGGCCGGTCAGCGCGGCGACCGGCAGGGGCCCGTAGCGCCCGGTGGCGGCCACCACCGGACCGGCGACGGGGCCGGCGACCGGAGAGCGCGGCCCGGGGCCGGTGCCCTGGGCGAGCAGGAGGTGGATGGGACGGGGCAACCCGAGGCCGGCGACGAAGCCGAGCAGCGCACACGCGAGAGTGAGAACGGGGAACACGCCTGTGACGATACGCAGGATCCCTCGGCGGTCACGTTCCGTCGTCCCCAGCGCCGATCCGATGATCGCAGGAACACCGGATGCGGTACCGCGGCAGGCGGTACCGCAGTCGGGCAGGCACGCGAAACGCGCGCATGTGGGAATCCGGCAGGGCGAACACGCCCCCGTGGGCCTCCGGCGGGGCGAACCCGGCCGGTGAACCCCGAGCTCAGCCCTTCGTGCTCGGCCCGCCCCGTCGGCCCCGCCCCGTCAGAACCGCCCCGTCAGCGCCGCCTCGCCCGCCGCGCGCATCACGGCCAACGGCCCCGGTCGGCCCGTCATCAACTCGACCTGGAGCACCGCCTGATGCACGAGCAGGTCCAGTCCGCCCACCACCGGTCCGCCCGCGTGGCCCCACGCGCCCGCGAGCGCGGTGGGCCACGGGTCGTAGACGACGTCGAAGAGCACCCCGGGCCCGGCGGGCACCTCGGTCGCGAGATGGTCGACCGCGCCCTTGGGTGTGGTCGCCACCACCAGCGGCGCGCGCAACGCCTCGGCCGCGTCCGCCCAGGGGCGCACCTCGACCGCGACGCCGAGTCGCTCGCCCGCCGCGCGCATCTCGCGGGCCCGCTCCTCGCCGCGCACGTACACCCGCACCGGCCCGTCGGTGACCTCGCGCACCGCGGCCAGCGCCGAGGTCGCGGTGGCGCCCGCGCCGAGCACGGCCGCCGACTCGACCCGGCGCACGCCGCGTTCGCGCAGCGCCGCGACCAGGCCCGGCACGTCGGTGTTCTCCCCCACGCGCCGGCCGTCCGCGGTGCACACCACCGTGTTCACCGCGTCCACGTCGCGCGCGACCTGCCCGATCTCGTCGAGCAGCGGTCGGATCGCCCGCTTGAGCGGCATGGTCAGCGACAGTCCGGCCCAGGACGCGTCGAGGTCGCCGACGAAGCCCGGCAGGGCCGCCTCGTCGATCTCGAACGCGTCGTAGGACCAGTGGGTCAGGCCCAGTTCGGCGTACGCGGCCCGGTGCAGGACCGGGGACAGCGAGTGCCGGATGGGCGCGCCGAGCACGGCGGCTCGGCGCGGGAGCGACGTCGACTCGGTCACGGGCTCGTACTCGGGGTCGGGTGATCCTTTATCCACTTGGCCAACTCGGCCTTGTAGGTCTGGAAGTCGGCGTCGTTGTCGGTGAACTTCGTGGTGCCGACGATCGGGTCGACGGTGACGAAGTAGAGGAACTTGCCCGCGGGCGGCGCCACCGCCGCGTCGAGCGCGGCCTTGCTCGGGCTGCCGATCGGTCCCGGCGGCAGGCCCTTCCTGACCCGGGTGTTGTACGGGTTGCTCGCGTCGTTGAGTTCCTTGTTGGTGAGCTGGATGTTGCTCTTGTTGAGGTAGTAGTTGACCGTCGAGTCCAGCCCCAGCGTCATGTTCTTGGCGAGCCGGTTGTAGATGACCTGGGCGACCTTGCCCTTGTCGTCGGTGGTCTTGCCCTCGGCCTCGACCATGCTGGCGATGATGATCATGTCGTAGGGCGACCTGCCCATCGCCTGCGCCTTGGCCGGCAGGCCGAGCTTGTCGTACTCCTTGACCGCCTTGGCGACCATGTCCTTGAGCACCACGAGCGGGTCCATGCCGGGTGCCGCGACGTAGGACGCGGGGTACAGGAAGCCCTCGATGTTGCCCTTGGCGTACTCGGGCAGTCCGAGCGAGGGATCCTTCGCGGCGGCCTCGACCTTCTCCTTCGGCACCTTGAGCGTCTTGGCCAGCGATTCGTAGACCTGCGTGGCGCGAATGCCGGGCCTGAGGATGTAGTCCTGCTTGTTCTTCGGGTTGACCAGGATCTCGAAGGCGGCCTTGGCGGACATGTGCTTGGCCATCGTGTACGCGCCGGGCTGGATCTTGGACGCGCGCTGGTCCTTGTCCTCGCGGGCGACCTTGGTGAACGCCTCGACGCTCTTGGTCACCCCGACCTTCTTGAGTTCGTTGGCCATCTGCGGGGTGGCCCAGCCCTGCTTGATCTCCACCACGAGCGAACCCGAGCCGCTGCCGCTGTAGTCCGGGGGCGGGCCGAAACGGTCCTTCAGGAAACCGTAGGCCCAGTAGCCACCGCCGCCGATCACGGCGAGGACGATCACCAGCGCCAGGGAGACCGCACACCCACTGCGGTTCTTCTTCTTGCGGCCCCGGCCGCGCCGGCCGCCCCGCGAGTTGTCGTCCTTGCCCCGTCGCCGGCTGCGCGGCTCCGACTCCATGCGCAGTCCGAGATCGCTCATGCCGTGGGCCTTTCAGAGTCGGAGACGGACCCGGCCGGGGCAGGTGACACGGCCAGGCCCGGAGGACGTCCGGAACCACGCTCGGTGTCGAGCGCGTTTTGCAGGATCACGATCGCGGCCGCCTGGTCGACGACACCGCGGGCTTTCTTCGCCTTGACGCCGGACGCCTGGAGGCCGCGCGTCGCGGTGACGGTGGTCAGTCGTTCGTCGACCAGGCGCACCCCGATCGCCGGGTCGAGCGCGGCGACCAGACGATCGGCGAAGGACCGCGCCTTGGCCGCGGCGGCGCCCTCCGCGCCGGACAACGAGCGCGGCAGCCCGACCACGACCTCGATCGCCTCGTACTCGGCGACGATCTCCAGGATTCGGGCGACGTCCCGCTTGCCGGCGGGCACGGTCTCCACGGGAGTGGCGATCAACCCGTGCGGGTCGCTGGCCGCGACGCCGATCCGAACGTCTCCCACGTCGACCGCAATTCGTACTCCGCGTCTCAAGGTCGGCTCTCCGTCACAAGGCTCTGCGTCATTGACCGTCGGGGCTCGACGCCCCGTCATACAAGTCCCCCGGCGGTGCGGGAGTCCGGTTCCAGACTTCCACACCCACCGGGGGAACGAGGGTAAGGGACGACTCAGGATGTACGTTCGGCGACTGTCCGGGTGACTGCGGCCAGCGCGTCGGCCACCTTGGTCGGGTCCGAACCGCCGCCCTGGGCCACGTCGTCCTTGCCGCCACCGCCGCCGCCGAGGGTCTGCGCCGCGACGCGGACCAGCTCGCCGGCCTTGACGCCACGCTCGCGCGCGGCCTCGTTGGCGGCCACCACGACCATCGGCTTGCCGCCCACGACCGACACGACCGCGACCGCGGCCGGGCGCGCCGCGAGCCGGCCGCGCACGTCCAGCGCGAGCTTGCGCAGGTCGTCGGGCGTGGTCCCGTCCGCCAGTTGCGCGGTGGCCAGCGCCACGCCGTGCACGTCCTGGGCGCTCTCGACCAGACCCGCGGCCGCCTGGAGTACCTGGGCGCCGCGCAGCGCCGCGATCTCCTTCTCCGCGTCGCGCAGCTTGGCCATGATCGACGCGACCCGCTCGGGCAGGTCCTCGGGGCGGCCCTTCACCACGTCGGTGAGCTGGTTGACGATGGTGTGCTCGCGCGCCAGGAAGTTGTACGCGTCGGTGCCCACCAGCGCCTCGACGCGACGCACGCCGGCGCCGATCGAGGACTCGCCGAGCAGCTTGACCAGACCCAGTTGCGCGGTGTTGTGCACGTGCGTGCCGCCGCACAGTTCCTTGGAGTAGTCCCCCATGGTGACCACGCGGACCCGGTCGCCGTACTTCTCGCCGAACATCATCACGGCGCCCTGCTTCTTCGCCTCGTCCATCGACATCACCTCGGCGGTGACGTCCAGGTCGCGCGCGAGCACCTCGTTGATCTTCTGCTCGACGTCGGTGAGCACGCTGCCCGGCACCGCGCCGGGCGCGCCGAAGTCGAAGCGGAAGCGGCCGGGCGCGTTCTCCGAGCCGGCCTGCGCGGCGGTGGGGCCGAGCGCGTCGCGCAGCGCCTGGTGGGTCAGGTGCGTCGCGCTGTGCGCGCGGGCGATCGCGTTGCGCCGGCCGGTGTCGATCTGGGCCAACGCCTGGGCGCCGACCAGGACCTCGCCGACCTGGACCCGGCCGCGGTGCACGGTGACACCGGCCACCGGGGTCTGCACGTCGCGGACCTCGACCACGGCGCCGGTGTCCAGCCGGATCCGGCCGGTGTCGGCGAGTTGGCCGCCGCCCTCGGCGTAGAAGGGGGTGCGGTCGAGCACGACCTCGACCTCGTCGCCCTCGTGCGCGGCGGGCGCGGGCACGCCGTCCACGAGCAGGCCGACCACGGTCGCCTCGTCCGAGGTGTCCTGGTAGCCGGTGAACTCGGTGCCGCCGGCCGCGTCCGCGACCTCGCGGTAGACGGACAGGTCGGCCAGGCCCTGCTTGCGCGCCTGGGCGTCCTTCTTGGCCCGCTGCCGCTGCTCGTTCATCAGCCGACGGAAACCGTCCTCGTCGACCGCCAGGCCCTGTTCGGCGGCGATCTCCAGGGTCAGGTCGATCGGGAAGCCTTCGGTGTCGTGCAGCAGGAAGGCCACCTCGCCGGGAAGCACCGTCGAGCCGGAGCTCTTCGCCTTGACGATCGACTCGTCCAGGAGCGCGGTGCCCTCGTGCAGGCGGGCCAGGAAGCGCTTCTCCTCGGCCACCGAGACGGCGTCGATGCGCTCGGCTTCCTCGAGCAGGTTCGGGTACTGCGGAGCCATCGCCTTGATCGTGGTCTCGACCAGGTCGTGCAGCGTCTCGCCCTGCGCGCCGAGCAGGCGCATGTTGCGGATCGCCCGGCGCATCATCCGGCGCAGCACGTAGCCGCGACCCTCGTTGCCGGGCACCACGCCGTCACCGATCAGCATCACGGCGGTGCGCACGTGGTCGGCCACCACGCGCAGCGACACGTCGTTCCGGTGGTCGTCGCCGTAGGTCTTGCCCGCGAGTTCGGCGGCGCGGTCCAGGATCATCCGCGACGTGTCGATCTCGTACAGGTTGTCGACGCCCTGCAGGATGCACGCGAGGCGCTCCAGGCCGAGCCCGGTGTCGATGTTCTTCGCGGGCAGCTCGCCGAGGATCGGGTAATCGTCCTTGCCGGTGCCCGGGCCGCGCTCGTACTGCATGAAGACCAGGTTCCAGATCTCCAGGTAGCGCTCGCCGTTGACCGCCGGCCCGCCCTCCTCGCCGTAGGCGGGGCCGCGGTCGTAGTTGATCTCCGAGCACGGGCCGCACGGACCCGGAACGCCCATGGACCAGAAGTTCTCCGACTTGCCCAGGCGCTGGATGCGCTCGGCGGGCACGCCGATCACCTCCCGCCAGATCCGCTCGGCCTCGTCGTCGTCGAGGTAGACGGTGATCCACAACTTCTCCGGGTCCAGCCCGTAGCCGCCGTCCTCGACCGAGTTGGTGAGCAACTCCCAGGCGAGCGCGATCGCGCCTTCCTTGAAGTAGTCGCCGAACGAGAAGTTGCCGCACATCTGGAAGAACGACCCGTGCCGGGTGGTCTTGCCGACCTCTTCGATGTCGAGGGTGCGTACGCACTTCTGCACGCTGGTGGCGCGCTTGAAGCTCGGCTTGACCTCGCCGAGGAAGTACGGCTTGAACGGCACCATGCCGGCGTTCACCAGGAGCAGCGTGGGGTCGTCCGCGACCAGCGAGGCCGAGGGAACGACGGTGTGTCCGCGCTCTTCGAAAAAGCGCAGCCAGCGCTTCCGGATCTCTGCCGATTCCATCAGCTGCCGTCCCTTCGGTCGTACCTTGCTTTGCCTTCGTACAGCTCACGCGGGTCGTAGAGGTCACGCCCGTCGTGCCAATCGTCGTGCGAGTCGCGCGTGCCGGGCAGCGCGCGCCGCACCGGGGCGGGCGGCAGCGACGCGGCGGCCACGTCCGCGCCGATGGCGCGGTACAGCTCCTGCTCGCGTTCGGCCATTCCCGCCCGGATCTCGTCCGCGAAGTACTTGATCGCTTCGCCGATGCCGGTGACATTGTCGGCGACGCCCTCGGGCGTGTACTTGTACGCCTTGTCCTTGACCTTGCGCGCGGCCCAGACGCCGGCGCCGGCGCCGACCGCGATCCAGAACAGTCTCGCCATCGGTCAGCCCCTCCCGCGCATGCTGCGCTGCCGCGCGACCTTCTGCGCCTTGGCCGCGACGCGCACCCGGCGGCCGAGTTCGGCGCGTTGCTGCGCGGAGAGCGCGCGGCGGACGCCGTAGCTGAACGCGGCAGTCTTCACGAGCGGGCCGCCGAGCGTGGCGGCGACCGTGGAGGACAGCGCGGTGGCGTTCGTGGTCATGGTCTGCACGTTGCCCGCGATCTGGTCGACTCGGCCCATCTGGGCGTTGGTCGCCCGGACCGTCTCGGTCACCTCGTCGAGCAGCGGAACCGCCCGGTCCGCCACCCCCGCGACCAGGGTCGTGGCCTCCTTGAGCACCTTCGCCAGCTTGACCAGAGCCACTGCGAGAAAGGCGACCAGGATCGCCCAGAAAACCGCGATGATCATCAGCGCGACTTCGCCACCCGACACCGTCATGCGCTCCTTGATGAGTGGGATCAGTCGAGGAGGCGGATACGCGTCGCCCACCTCGGAAAACCCGACCCTACCGCGACCGCGCGGGTCTCCTCGTCCGAGGAAACCCGCGCGGTCGGTGTGGCGCGTGTCGCGGCCCGGTGTCGTTTCTTGATCGACGGTGGGCGGGTGCCGGATCGGCGCTCGGCGCCGCCCGGACGCGGCGCGGGCGCCGGCGTGGATCGACGCCCGGCGCGGGCTCGCGTCGACGCTGCGGTGTCGCGGCGGGGCCGCGGGGCGGCGGCGTGCCACGGCGGTACGTGCGTCGGCGCCGGCCCGAATGTCCGGGTCGGCGCCGATCGGGGTGCGCGGGTCAGCGCGAGTAGTACTCGACGACCAACTGCTCGTCGCAGATCACCGGGACCTCGCGGCGCTGCGGGAGCCGGTCCAGCCGGGCCATCAGCTTGTCCAGACGCGCCTCGATGTAGCGCGGGGTCTCGGCGGCGGCGAACCCGCCGGCCTGGACCACCTGGAACAGCGGCTTGTTCCGGCTGCGCTCGCGCACACCGACGATGTCGTCGGGCTTGAGCCGGTAGGACGGCTTGTCCACCTTGCCGCCGTTGACCTCGATGTGCCCGTGGGTGACCATCTGGCGCGCCTGGTAGACGGTGCGCGCGAAGCCCGCACGCAGCACGAACGCGTCCAGTCGGCGCTCCAGGTCGACCACCAGTTCGTCACCGGTCTTGCCGGAGTGCTTGTTGGCGCGGTCGAACGCGGCCCGCATCTGGACCTCGGAGATGTCGTACTGGAAGCGCAGCCGCTGCTTCTCCATCAACCGGGTCTTGTAGTCCGAGGATTGCTTGCGACCACGACCGTGCTCGCCCGGCGGGTAGGGCCGGTTCTCGAGGTACTTCGCGGCCTTGGGCGTGAGCGCCACACCGAGCGCACGGCTGCGCCGGATCTTGGGTCGGGTCTGGTTCAAGGTCGGGTCCTCCGTGCGGGGCTGTTTTTTCGGTGCTGGTCGTCTCGGTGGGTCGGGTCACGCGTGGGTCGCCGTCGCGCCGGCCCCCCGGGGTGGGCCGCCTTCGCTCGGGTCGCCGTGACGTGGGTCGCCTTGCCAAGATCGGTGCACTTAGGTAAGCCTAACCTTAACGTCGATGCGTTCGGTAGCCCACAGCGGGGGTCGCAAACGAGCGCCACACCTGGAGGACGCCATGTCTGTTCCCACCGAGGCCAACGCCGGGCGCACCGATGTCTCTTCCCGGAGGCCGCGCACCGCCGAGCGGGCCCGCACCCTGGCCGCGTACGCCGGCTCGGCCACCCTGGATGTGCCCGGCGACCGGGACGAGCACGTGATCCCCGCCGCGCGGGCGGTCGAGCCGGACGGCGCGCTGCTGTTGCTCGTCCCGGCCGAGACCGCCGCGGTGGTGCTGACCTCGCGCGAGGACGTGGCCGCCGTCCTGCACCTGGTCGACGTCGCGCCGGTCGCGGTGCCGCACCGGGTCCGGGCGCACTGCTGGATCGCCGGCTGGCTGACCGTGCCCACCGGCGCCGACGCCGAGCGGGCCGCCGAGCGGTTGGCCGAGCTGACCCCCGACCCCACCGCATCGCCACGCGCGGGCACCGTCGTACGGCTGGAGGTCGGCGAGGTCCTGGTCGACGACCTGTGGGGCACCGGGCACGTCGAGCCGGACGAGTACGCCGACGCCGAGCCCGACCCGCTGGCCGGTCACGAGGCCGAACTGCTGCAACACCTGGCCGCCGCACACGGCAACGACCTGTGCCGGCTGGCGAGCGTGGCGGGCGCCCCGGCCTGCGACGACCGGGTCGTGCCGGTGTCGCTGGACCGGCACGGCATCCGGCTGCGCACCGGCGGGCCGGATCGTACCTGCGATGTGCGGTTCGAATTCGAGGCGCCGGTCTCCGGTCCGCTCGAGTTGGGCGGGGCGCTGCGTCGGTTGCTGCACGGGGTGCACGGGCAGGCGTGACGCCCCCGGCGAGCCGCGCGGGCCTCCCGGTGTCGCATGATGCGCCGCCGTGCGGGCAGTCTCCCCGTCCAAGATCAGCGGCGCCGTGCCCGGTACCCGGAACCGGCTAACGTTTCCGGTCGCGGCACCGGGTGGCGATCCACCCGGGCGGATCGCCACGGCGGACCGACCACGCGTCCGCCGGCGCGAGACGACCGCATCGGCGGACGGCGGAAGGGACGACACGGGGTGTCGGAGCAACACGCGCGGCACGGTCCGGAGGACCCGACGAACGGGGACGGTCGCGACCACCCCATCCCTCGGGCGCCCTGGGAACCGGAGCCCCGACCGGCGTCCCGATCCGGGGCCAGTCCGTGGCAGGACCGACTGCGCACCCAGCTTCGGTTCAGCGGGCACACCGCGAGCATCCCGATCGTGCCCGCCCCGGAGAAGCCCGAGGCCGGCCCCTCGGTCCCGCGCGTCCTGGACCTGGCGCTGCGCACCGGCGAACTGCTGCTCGCCAGCGGCGAGGGTGGTGAGGACGTCGAGGCGGCGATGCTGGGCATCACCGACGCGTACGGCCTCGAACGTTGCCAGCCCAATGTGACCTTCGTCGCGATCACCCTGTCCTACCAGCCGTCCCTGGTCGAACCGCCGGTCACCGGCGAGCGGGTGGTGCGCCGCCGCGCGGTGGACTACACCCGGCTCGACGAGGCCCACCAACTGGTCTCGGACATCACCGGCGCCGAATTGACCCTGGAGGAGGCGTACCACCGGCTCGCCGACATCCGCCGCAACCGACACCCCTACCCGCGCAACCTGTTGCTGCTGTCGGCCGGTCTGATCGCGGCCTTCGCGAGCGTGATGGTCGGCGGCGGGCTGATCGTGGCCATCGCCGCCTGCGTCGCGGCGTTGATCGGCGAGCGGCTGGCGCAGTTGCTCGCCGACCGGGGCGTCCCGGAGTTCTACCAGTTCGTGCTCGCCTCGATGCCTGCCGCCGCGATCACGGTGGCGATGATCAAGGTCGGCGTCGGGATCAATCCGTACGCCGTGGTCACCGGTGGGCTGTTCGCGCTGTTGCCCGGAAGAGCCCTGGTCGCCGCCGTCCAGGACGGCCTGACCGGCTTCTACATCACCGCCGCGGCCCGCTTGCTGGAGGTCTTCTACCTGATCGTCGGCATCATCGTTGGCATCTCGATCGTGCTCTACATCGGCGACCAGGTGGGCGTGCAGTTCAAGGTCGAGGGGACGTTCGACCTCAACGCCAACCCTCGCGTGGTGCAACTGCTCGCGGCGGGCGCGGTGTCGATGACCTTCGCGGTGCTGGTCCAGGTGCGCCGGGTACTGCTGCCGGTCGCGGCGGCGGGTGGCGCGGTCGGCTGGGCGGTGTTCCAGGTGCTGCGCGAGGCGGGCGCCGCGCCGGTGCTCGCGACCGCCGTCGCCACGGGACTGCTCGGACTGCTCGGCCAGTTGCTCGCGCGGTGGCACGGGACGTCGGCGCTGCCGTACGTGATCCCGGCGATCGGCCCGATGTTGCCGGGCAGCGCGATGTACCAGGGCATGCTGGGCCTGTCCCTGGGCCACACCGACTCCGGCTGGCGCAGCCTGGTCAACGCGGCCTCCCTGGCCCTGGCCCTGGCAGCGGGCGTCAACGTCGGCTCCGAGGCGGCCCGCTTCGTCCTCCCTTCGCCGCCACCGCGCACGGGGCGCGAAATGCGGCCCGCCTCGAAGCGGACTCGCGGGTTCTGAGGCGGGGCGGCTCGGAGCCGGCGC
This sequence comes from Embleya sp. NPDC025285, assembly GCF_055558835.1. Lineage (NCBI taxonomy): Bacteria > Bacillati > Actinomycetota > Actinomycetes > Kitasatosporales > Streptomycetaceae > Embleya > Embleya sp. NPDC025285. The sequence goes on along the minus strand of NZ_JBVHLU010000010.1, from coordinate 50,791 downwards.
GGGCCCGGCGAGCGACGCGGTCGCTCCGGCTCCCGGCACTTCACCTGCGGCACGGAGCGGCGACCGGGCGGGCGGGTGGGGCACCCGGTGTGCGCTTCCCCGCGCTTCGAAACCTTGTCGCCGGATCCGGCCGGGCCGCTCCGTGGGTGGCTGCTTCGTGCGACGGAGCCCGCGCGGTGGGTTCGGAGGTGGTGGGTTCTTGGGTGGTGGGAACGACGTGGGGCGTGGGGGCGTTCGGGATTTGGGGCGGTGGTTCGGGGTGCGGCCCCGGAGTGATGACGGTGGTCCGGGTCGTCGGGACCGAGTACAGGCATGGAGGGCTCCGCATGTCGGACGCGCACGCATCGACCGGGCCGCTCGCCGCGCTGCGTACCTGGTCGCCGCCGACCGGGACGGACGTGCGCGCGGTCGTGCTGGTCCTGCCCGGTGGGCGCGCGCGGGGGCGGCAGCCCGCCTCGACCCGCAATCTGGCGTATCGCCGGATGGTGCCGATCGCGCGGGGCATCCACCGGGCGACCCGCGCGGAGGGCGTCGCGACCTGGCTGCTGCGCTACCGGGTGCGCGGGTGGAACGAGCCCGACCACGATCCGGTCCAGGACGCGTGGTGGGCGCTCGACGGCATCCGTACCCGCTACCCGCACGCCGAGGTCACCCTGGTCGGCCACTCGATGGGCGGCCGTACCGCGTTGCGGGTCGCCGACCACGACAGCGTGCGGACGATCTGCGCCCTCGCGCCGTGGATCGAGGACGACGAGCCGTACGCCCAACTCGCCGGCCGCGACGTGGTCATCGTGCACGGTACGGCCGACCACACCACGAGCCCCAAGGCCTCGCACCGCTACGCGCTGACCGCCCGGGAGGTCTCCGAACGGGTCTGCCGGTTCGAACTGCCGGACGGCCACGCGATGGTGCGTCGGTCCTCGGCCTGGACCGAGTTGATCCACCGCACCGTGGTGGGCGCCGTCACCGGAACGCTGGACCCCGAGATCGCTCGGGCGATGACGGCGCCGGATCCGGACGGGCTGCGCGCGGTGGTGAACTGACGGGCGTCCGTGCGGCGGGCGCGTCGCAGGGGTGCGCCGACGTCGGTCATTCGCTGCCGATCGCGGTGAGTACGTCCGCGCGGGCCGCCGTACCGGCCGGCCAGACCGCCGCGAGCACGCCGACGACCACCCCCAGGGCGAGGAATCCGGCGACGCCGGCCCAGGGCACGATCAGGACCAGGTCCGGCAGCCTGTCGCGCAAGGTGCCCAGGATCCCCCACGCCAGGAACGCGCCCACGACCACGCCGAGCACCGCGCCGAAGACCGAGATCACCAACGATTCGAGCCGGACCATCGTGCTTACCCGCGAGCGGTCGAGGCCGATCGCGCGCAACATCCCGATCTCGCGCCGACGTTCGAACACCGACATGGCCAGGGTGTTGATCACGCCGAGCACGGCGATCAGCACGGCCATCGCGAGCAGCCCGTACATGATGTCGAGCAGCAGGTCGACCGAGCGGCTGATGGACCGCCGGACGTCGGTGCGGTCCTCCACCGTGATCAACGGGTTGTCGCCGATCGCCCGCTCGATCGCGCGGGTGGTTCGGGTGTTGTCGCCGTCGGCGGTCCGCACCATGATCGACCGGATGTCGCGGTGGGCGGAACGCGCCTGTACGAGCGCGGCCGGCACGGTGATCCTGGTCAACTGTTCCAGGTCGCCCTGGAAGCCGCCGACGATGACGCGGCCGCGTGTGCCGTCGGGATAGCCGATCGCGACGATGGAGCCGACCCGCCACCCGCGCTGCTTCGCGATGTCCGGCGCGACCAGGATCTCGCCGCGGCGCAGCGCCGAAGCGGCGTCCGCCGTGCCGCCGAGGTTGAGGAGGCGTTCGATTCCCTGCGGATCCACCCCGATCACCGCGTCGTCGTGGCCGTCCAGGGTCACGGTGTCCCGGATCAGCGGGGACATCGCGGTGACCCCCGGCATCCGGGCGACGGCGTCGAGCACGCTCGGGTCGACGGAGGCGCCGTTGACCGTCCGGATCCGGTAGTCCGCGGCGACCTCGGCGATCGCCCGGTCCTCGACGGCCTGCCGGATCGACGCGCCGAGCATGCTCAGGCCGGCGATCAGGGACAGGCCGATGGTCAGCGCGGACGCGGTGGCGGCGGTGCGTCGCGGGTTGCGGACGGCGTTGCGCCGGGCCAGCCGACCGGCCACGCCGAACGGCCGGTCCAGGAACCGCGCGCTCATCCCGATCACCGGTCGGGACAGCAGCGGGGTGAGCAGGAGGATGCCGACCAGGACCAGGAACACCCCGACGGCCACCGGCACTCGGCCGCTGTCGCCGGCGGTGGAACGGCCGTACACGGTGAGCACCACGCCGACGGTGGTCACCGGGACACCGAGCACGCCGCGACCGCGCGAGCCGGCGTGGCCGGCGGGTAGCTCCACCGTGTTCAGCGCGGCGACCGGCGGGATCCGGGACGCGCGCCGGGCTGGCAGCCACGAGGCGAGCAGGGTGACCGCGCCGCCCACGAGCAACGCGACCGCGATGGTGCGGCCGTCGACGATCAGTGGCCCGGCGGGCAGGTGCGCGCCGAACCGTTCCAGCGCCGAGCGCAGCGCGCCCGCCAGCACGATCCCGACACCGAGGCCGAGCGACGACGCGACCACGGCGACCGCCGCGGCCTCGGCGAGCACGATCCGGGTGACCTGCTCGCGCCGTGCGCCGACCGCGCGCAACAGCGCGAGTTCGCGGGTGCGTTGGGCGACCAGCATGGTGAACGTGTTGGCGATGATGAACGTGGCGACGAACAGCGCGATGCCGGCGAACGCGAGCAGAGCGATGGTCATCTGCCGGGTGCCGGCCTCGATCATGTCCACTTGGGCCCGGGCCAGCGCCCGTCCGGAGTCGACCCGCAGGTTGTCCGACCGGGGCAACAGCCGCTCGGCCGCGTCCCGCAACGTCGCCTCGCTCGTACCGGGGGCCGTGGTCAGGTCGATCTCGCCGTAGCGGCCGGGCTTGAGCAACAGGCGCTGCGCGGTCGCGGTGTCGAACAGCACCAGTGAGCCGCCCGACGACACCCTCGGATCGTCGGTCCCGAACACGCCGGTCAGCCGGGTCTCGACCATCGGGCCGCTCAGCGCGACGCGCACGGTGTCACCGACCCGGAAGCCACCCTTGTCGGCGGTCCCGGCGTCCAACGCGATCTCGCCCCCGCCCGCGGGCCCGCGCCCGGCCCGCATCGGGAAGCGCGGGTCGACTCCGTCGCGGCTCGGCACGAAGTTGGTCCCGATCGTGGTCCACCCGGATCCGAGCAGGTCGCCGTCGCGGTCGACCACGCCGGTGAATCCCTCCAACACGCCGCGCGCCCGGGCGACTCCCGGCAACGCGCGCAATCGGGTCAGGGTGTCCTCGGTGAGCGTGGGGTCGGGGCGCCCGTGCTCACGGGCCCCGGTGCGGTCCACGTTGTCGTCGATCACGGCCACGGACACGTCGGCGAAGCTCTTGGAGGCGGTGTTCTTGAAGGCCCGGCCCAACGTGTCCGACAGGACCAGGGTGCCGGCGACGAACGCGACCCCGAGCAGGACCGCGACGGCCGTCATCGCCAATTCGGCCCTGTGCGCGACGACATTGCGCAGAGCGAAACGAAACATGGGCAGCCCCCGAGAGACCGAAACCAAACATCTGGGATGCCACCCATCCTCGCCGGCCCCAAGCCCCGCCGACGTCCCCCCACCGGTACCACGCCCACCTACATCCCACGGCGCCCACGACCCCATTCACCATCACCCACCCGATCCCCCACTCCCCCACACGACCGACCCCCGGCCCCACGCCCCCTCACCCGGCACCAACGAAGCCCGAGCGCGGCGGGCCGGGACGAGGCACGACGGGGCGGGGCCTGCGGGGCGTGGCGGGGCGGGGGTACGAGGGGGCAGGGGGCATGAGCGGGGCGGACGCATGCGCCCACGCGGCAGCAACCGAGGGCAAGCGGGGCAGGCCAGGGCGCGGGTGACCAACTCACGAAGGTGGGCCGATCCCACTGCCGGCCGAAGATACGCCCGGGCGCCCCACGCCCCCACACGGCAGCAAGTCGAGGGCCGGCGGGGCACGACGGGGCGGCGCCTGCGGGGCATGGCGAGGTAGGGCACCAGGGGCAGGGGACATGGCGGGGCGAACCAACTCACGAAGGTGGGCCGATCCCACTGCCGGCCGGAGATACGCCCGGGCGCCCCACGCCCCCACACGGCAGCAAGTCGAGGGCCGGCGGGGCACGACGGGGCGGCGCCTGCGGGGCATGGCGAGGTGGGGCACCAGGGTGCAGGGGACATGGCGGGGCGGACCGATGAACGAAGGTGGGCCGATCCCACTACCGGCCGGAGATACGCCCGGGCGCCCCACGCCCCCACACGGCAGCAAGTCGAGGGCGGGCAGGGCAGGCCGGATCGCGGCGGACCGGCACAGAGAAAAGGGACGGGCGGGGGTAGCGCGGGGCGGGCACATCCACTCAGCGGGCAACGGCGAGGGCGGCCGGGCAGGGCGGATGGGCGCGCACGGAGGCGGGCCGATGCCATGACCGGACGAGCACCGAGAGGCGAGGGCGGCGCATGCACTCACGCACCATCGGACGGGGCGAGAGCCGGCGAGGCGGACGCATCCGCTCACGCGGCAGCGGCCGGGGTCACCGGGACAGGCCAGGACGCGGCGGGCTGCACATGGGCACACGAAAGTGGGCCCATCACATGGCAGGGCGGAGGCACTGCGAAACGGGCACCCAGCGGGTCGGGGGTACGGCGGGCTGACGCGTGGCGCACGAGCACACCGCGACGGGGATCGAGCAACGATGTCCCGGCGAACCGACGCAGGCGAAGCCGAACACGACGGCGGACCCGACGAGGCCGCACAGCGACACCCACCACCCACCACACAACGCGGCACGCGGCACGCGGCACGCGGCACGCGGCACGCGGCACGCGGCACGCGGCACGCGGCACGCGGCACGCGGCACGCGGCACGCGGCACGAACGTCCTCGCACGTAGCGGGGTTACGGCCCGGAACACGGCGAAGCCGAGACGCGAGCGGCGCGGCGCGTACACACGCAGCGGCAACGGCAGCGCCGCACACGTCGCGCGGCCGAACCGACCCACCGGGCACCCGAGCCGACAGGACGCCCCGCCCCGCAGCCCTCACCACCCTGCCGATCGGGCGCCCTTGCCGCGGCCCGGACGTGCTGATGTCGCCGCTGGGTCGGTCACGCCTTCGGGTGCTCGGGGGAACTTCGGGGTTGGCGGGTTCGGCGGGGCTATTCGGTGGTGGGGGTGGTGGTGCCGGAGAGGCGGGATCTGGTCCAGGTGGCGATGTCGGCGTAGCGGGCCTCGGCGCCGTGGCGGGTGGGCTCGTAGTAGGTACGGCCGTGGATGGCGTCGGGGGCGTACTGCTGTGCGGCCACGCCGCCGGGGACGTCGTGGGGATAGACGTACCCCTGGGCGTGGCCGAGTTTGGCGGCGCCCTTGTAGTGGCCGTCGCGCAGGTGCGGCGGTACCGGACCGGCCAGGCCCTTGCGGACGTCGGCGAGCGCGGCGTCGATCGCCAGGTACGCCGCGTTCGACTTCGGTGCCAGGGCCAGGTGGATCGCCGCCTGGGACAGCGTGATCCGCGCCTCGGGGAAGCCGATCAGCGCGACCGCCTGCGCGGCGGCCACCGCCACCTGGAGGGCGGTGGGGTCGGCCATACCGATGTCCTCGCTCGCCGAGATCATCAACCGCCGGGCGATGAAGCGCGGGTCCTCCCCCGCGTCGATCATCCGCGCGAGGTAGTGCAGCGCCGCGTCCACGTCGGAGCCCCGGATCGACTTGATCAAGGCGCTCGCCACGTCGTAGTGCTGGTCCCCGTCCCGGTCGTACCGCACCGCCGCGCGATCCACCGCGCTCTCCAGCGTGGCCAGCGTGATCGTGTCCTCGCCCTTGTCCGCCGCCGATCCCGCGCCCGCCTCCAGCGCGGTCAGGATCCGTCGCGCGTCGCCACCCGCGATGCGCAGCAGGTGCTCCTCGGCATCCGGGTCGAGGGTGAGCGTGCCCTTGAGCCCGCGCTCGTCGGCGAGTGCGCGGTGCACCACCTCGCGCAGGTCGTCGTCGGTCAACGACTCCAGGGTCAGCAACAACGAGCGGGAGAGCAGCGGGCTGATGATCGAGAAGTACGGGTTCTCGGTGGTCGCCGCGATCAGGGTCACCCAGCGGTTCTCCACGGCGGGCAGCAACGAGTCCTGCTGGGCCTTGGAGAAGCGGTGGATCTCGTCCAGGAACAGCACCGTGTCGCGCCCCTGGGCACCCGCCTGCCGCCGCGCGTCCTCGATCACCGCGCGTACTTCCTTGACGCCCGCCGTGATCGCAGACAACTCCACGAAACGCTGCTTGGTGACGTGGCTGACCACGTAGGCGAGCGTGGTCTTGCCGGTGCCGGGCGGCCCCCACAGGATCACCGAGGACGGCGCGGTGACCCGGCTCTCCGACGACACCAACCGGCGCAGCGGCGATCCCTCACCCAACAAATGCCGCTGACCGAGCACCTCGTCCAGATCGCGCGGTCGCATCCGCACGGCAAGCGGCGCGAGCGAGGGGTCCTTGGCCTGCCGGGCCTCGGCGGCAGCGGTAAAGAGATCGGAATCCACTCCCCGACCCTAACCCCCACCCCCGACGCCCGACCGTCCCGGGAGCTCCCCACCGCACGCCCCGGAGCCCCCACCGACCGCCCCACCGCACTCCCCACGACACGCCGCCGCCGCCGAACGAGAAACGGCGCACCGCCGCCGCCGAACGAGTAAACGGCGCACCAGGAGACGGTCGGCACACCAACAGGCGGCGGAGCGCACCCACCGAACAGCCCCGTGCCCGCCGCCCGACACCACCGCCCCGACTCGGGACCACCACACGACACCGCGCCCCGCGCCACTGCCGCCGACTCTGGACCGGCCAGGGACACGGCCCGGAGCCCCCACCCGACCGCTCTCGCACACAACGCGCCGTCGCCGAGCGGGAGGCGGCGCAGCAACGAGCGGTAGGCAATCTCGTCGGGCGGCACTGCGCCCTGCCGCCCGAGCCCCTGGCCCCGCCACTCGACACCGCACCCGCGCAGCACCGGCATCCAACCGTCCCGGGACACGGCCCCAAGCGCCCGCCGACCGGCCCCACCCGCACCCACAACGACGCGCCGTCGCCGGGCGGAACGCGGCGCACCAAGCGCCAAGCACTCACGAGACAGTCAGCGCGCCCGCCGGGCAGCATTGCGCCTCGCCGCCCGATACCACGGCCCCACGACTCGACACCACACCACACGCCACCGCGCCGACGACCCCCGACCGGCCGACGCGGGACGCCACCCGGAGCGCCCAACCGCCGGCCATGCGCCTTCGCCGAGCCAGGCGCGGCACCAAAAAACAACCGGCGCACCCACCAGGCAGCATCGCGCCTCACCGCCCGAGACCACGAAGCGACACCGCGCCCCGCACCACCGCCACACGATCTCCGCCGACCCGCCCAGCCCAGCCCAACCGCGCGGACGCAGCCCCCATCGCCCGTGCGGCTCACCTCCCCCGAAGGGCTCGGGTCAGCGCAGTACCCCGGCCGCCTTGGCCGTCTGGAGCCATTCGGGGAATTCGTTCATCAGGTTGTCGAAGAGTTCGGCGTCGGGCATGCGCCTCGGGTCCGCGCCCGCCTCGAAGAAGCCCGCGTTGTCGACCACGCGGTGCTTGGGCGCGGGCAGGTCGTCCAGGCGGTGCAGGAAGCGGAACTCGTCCCGGCCGAAGCCGATGAACTGCCAGAAGATCGGCAGCCCGGCCGCCTGGCAGATCGCCTTCTCGGCGGCCTTCGCGTTATTCGGCGCGCCGTCCGTCTGGAAGATCACGAAGGCCGGATCGGTCGCCCCGCACGACCGGTAGTGCGCGATCACCGCTTCCATCGCCGACACGTAGTCCGTGGTGCCCATGTGGCCCAGCTTCTTGTGCAGCGCTGCGATCCGGCCGCCGTAGTTGTCCAGCGAGATCTCCTCGGCCTCGTGCGCCTTCGTGTCGAAGAAGATCACCGGCACCGAGCCGTCGTCGTCGAAGTGCGCGGCAGCGGCCAACACCCGGTCGGCGAGCGCCTGTACGCTGCCGTTCTTGTAGAACGGCGCCATGCTGCCGGAGCGGTCGAGCACGAGGTAGACGGCGGCGCGCACACCCGCGAGCCGGTTCTTCTCCAGGCTCACCCCGGCCGCCTTGTACAGGCTGACCAACCCGGGTGCGGAGCGCTCGATCTTGGCCAGCGAGACCGCCGAGCCGCTCCCGCTGCGCACGGTGGCCGGGGGTGCGGCGGCGGGCGGTGCGGCGGCCGTCGAGGAGTCCGGGTTCGACTTCTTGCGACCGAACAGCGAGAAGGGCATGGCGAGGGCTCCCAGCAGTCGAACGAGTCGGGTGGCCGCCCCCTCCCGGGGGCTTCACCGGCCTACGCTCCCAGATCGCCCGCCCCCACGAACAGGGGCAGATCCCTCAGGAATCGGCCATGTCGCAGCCCACCCGTAGCTTCCGCAACCCGTCCGGCGTCAGCCCGGGCGGCACCACCACGACATCACCGATGTCGCCGGCCCACATCACCTGCGGCCCGAACGCCTCGGCCAGCGCCACCACCGCCCGTTCCGCCGCGCCCGGTCCCGGGGCCCGGAAGGTCAATCCGGACACCGGCTCGTCGGCCCCGATGCGTTTCCGCTCGCCCGCGACCGCGACCGCGAACCCGCCCAGGTGGTCGCCGTCACCCGCTCCGGGTCGCTCCGGCAACGGGTTCGGCACCTCCGCGCCGTCCACCCACAGGGTGAACCAACAGCGCGCGGACAGCCCTTCGCCCCGCAACACGGCCAGTACCTCGCCGACTCCCGGGTAGGACACGGCACGTGCCTCCTCCAGCAGGTCGGCCGGCACCGGCGTGCCGAACGACTCGACGAACTCCAGGCCACCCTCGCCATCGGTGAACCAGCGCAGCGGATTGATGTGCACGGTGTGGCTCATGCGACCTCCCCTTTCGAGCCCGAAACCCGGCCCACCCCAGCATCCCGCTCGGCTCCGACATCCGCGCCGCCCGCGACGCCCCCACCGGCGTCACCGCCGCCGGGCGCAACGGGCCCACCACCTCCGCGTGTTCCACCGCCCACGCCGGCCGTCCGTGCCGACAAGCCACCCCGCACGACGCCCCCGGCCCCGCTCCCCCGCTCCGCCGTCGCGGCCCGCCGTCGGCGCGACGCGAAGTACCACTCCTGCCACTCGCGCGTGCCCTCGATCGCCCGCACCCGCGCCATCGCGTACAACCGGGTCGGCGGCGACCCGCGATATCGCATGTTGGCCACCGTCCCGTCCGGCTCGGCCAGGAATCGTGCGATGGCGCCCTGCGTCCAGCCGCGCCCCTGCACGACGGACCGCGTCACGTACTCCGCCGGCACCCGCCGCTTCGTCAAATCCACCGCCATGTCGGCCTCCCCGAGGTCATCCGAACCGGTGCGGCACCGGCTCGACTTCCAAGGTAGGCAGACCCGGGTCCGTGCGCTCCGACCCTGTGCAGAAGCGTTTCGGCTACCCCACGAGTCGACAAAGTCCGGCAACGCCGAAGGGCGGCCGAGCCATTGGCTCGACCGCCCTGATCCCCGCACGTGCGGGGCCGACGGGAGGGCGGACAGGATCCGAGACGTCATCGCCGGACCATCCCCGCACGGAGCATGCCGGAGGGCGGGGCCACTCGCACGCCCACCGTCCCGACGACATCCACCCGCCGGCGGTTACGCCTTCTCCGCACCCTCGCTCGGGACACCGTCACCGGAGTCCGACTTGGCCTTCGGCTTCGCGTCGATCCCCGCCTCACGCCGCTGCTGCACCGTGATCGGCGACGGAGCCCCGGTCAACGGGTCGCCACCGGAAGCGGTCTTCGGGAAAGCAATCACGTCCCGAATGGACTCGGTTCCGCCCAAAAGCGCCACCAACCGGTCGAGACCGAGCGCGATCCCGCCGTGCGGCGGCGGCCCGTACGCGAACGCGTCCAGCAGGAACCCGAACTGCGACTGCGCCTCCTCCTCCGACATCCCGATCGCCGCGAACGCCCGCTCCTGCACGTCCCGACGGTGGATACGGATCGAACCGCCACCGATCTCGGTCCCGTTCAGCACGATGTCGTACGCGTTCGACAGCGCCTCGCCCGGATTCTTGTCGAACCCGTCGAGCCACTCCGCGGTCGGCGCGGTGAAGGGGTGGTGGATCGCGTGCCAGCCCTGGTGGTTGCCGGCCGCGTCCTCGATCGGCTCGAACATCGGGAAGTCGACGACCCAGAGGAAGTTCCACCGCGACTCGTCGATCAGCGAACCCCGACGCGCGATCTCCAGCCGGGCCGCGCCCAGCAGTTCCAGCGAGGCCGTACGCCGACCCGCCGCGAAGAAGATGCAGTCGCCCTTGGCCGCGCCGGTCGCCTCGACCAGGCCGGCCAGGTGCTCCTCGGACAGGTTCTTGGCCACCGGGCCGCGCAGTTCGCCGGTCTCCGCGTCCACCAGCACGTACGCGAGCCCGCGCGCGCCGCGCGCCTTGGCCCAGTCCTGCCAGCCGTCGAGCTCCTTGCGGGTCTGCGCGGCGCCGCCGGGCATCACCACCGCGCCGGTGAACTCGGCCTGGAACACCCGGAACGAGGTGCCCTCGAAGTAGGCCGTCAGGTCGACCAGTTCGCAGCCGAAGCGGGTGTCCGGCTTGTCCGAGCCGTAGCGCGCCATCGCCTCGGCGTAGGCCAGTCGGGGCAGCGGCAGCGGGATCTCCACGCCGTGCACCTCGCGCCACACGCGCGCGATCAGCTTCTCGGTCAGCGCCAGGATGTCCTCGGCGTCGCAGAAGGACATCTCGACGTCCAACTGGGTGAACTCGGGCTGCCGGTCGGCCCGGAAGTCCTCGTCCCGGAAACAGCGCGCGATCTGGTAGTAGCGCTCCATGCCGGCGACCATGAGCAGCTGCTTGAACAGCTGCGGCGACTGCGGCAGCGCGTACCACGAACCCGGCTGGAGCCGCACCGGCACCAGGAAGTCGCGGGCGCCCTCGGGCGTGGACCGGGTCAGGTACGGCGTCTCGATGTCGAGGAAGTCGTGGTCCTCCATCACCTCGCGGATCACCCGGGTGACCTTGGAGCGCAGCCGCAGGTTGCGGGCCATCGGCGCGCGCCGCAGGTCGAGGTAACGGTGCTTGAGCCGCACCTCCTCGTTGACCGTGCCCGGCGTGTACTCCTCGATCGGGAACGGCAGCGGGGCCGCCTCGGAGAGGATCTCGAAGTCGTCCACGACGACCTCGATCGCACCGGTGGGGATCTCGGTGTTCTCGTTGCCGTCGGGGCGCACCCGCACGTCGCCGGTGATCCGCACGCAGAACTCGGAGCGGAGGTTGTGCACGGTCTCCAGGTCGCGGAAGACCACCTGTACGGTGCCCGACGCGTCCCGCAGGTCCACGAACGCCACGCCGCCGTGGTCGCGCCGCCGGGCGACCCACCCGGCGAGCGTCACGGTGTGGCCGGCGTGCTCGGCGCGGAGCGTCCCGGCGTCATGGGTGCGGATCACTGAAGCTTCTCCTTCAAGACGGTGACGACCTGGTCGAGCGGGACCGGGGTCTGGTCCCCGTTCGACAGGTCCTTGATCTGGGCGACGCCCTCGGTGAGGTCGCGGTCGCCGACGACGATGGCGTAGCGGGCGCCGGATTGCGACGCGGCCTTCATGGCGCCCTTGAGCTTCTTCCCGCCGAAGGCCATGTCGGCGGGGATGTCCTCGATCCGCAGCTGGGTGATCATGCCGAACACCGCGCGGCGGGCCGCGTCGCCGATCGCGACGCCGTAGACGTCGCAGTCGGCCGGGGTCTCCACGGTCTGGCCCTCGGCCTCCATCGCGAGCATCGTGCGGCCGATGCCCAGCGCCCAGCCCACCGAGGGCAGGTCGGGGCCGCCGAGGTCCTCGGAGAGGCCGTCGTAGCGCCCGCCGCCGCCGATCGCCGACTGCGCGCCGAGGCCGTCGTGCACGAACTCGAACGTGGTCCGGTTGTAGTAGTCCAGCCCGCGGACCAGCCGGGGCGTGTCCTCGTAGGAGATCTCCAGCTCGTCGAGCATGCCGCGGACGAACGTGTGGTGTTCGGCGCACGCCTGGCACAGGTGGTCGGTGATCAGCGGGGCGTCGGCGATCAGCGCCTGCACCTCGGGGCGCTTGTCGTCGAGCACGCGCAGCGGGTTGATCTCGATCCGCGCGTGCGTCTCCGCGTCCAGGTCGAGCGCGCGCAGGAACTCCTGGAGCTTGGTCCGGTAGACCGGACGGCACTCGCGGCAGCCGAGCGAGTTGAGCAGCAACCGGAAGTCGCGCAGGCCCAGCTTCGTGAAGCCCTCGGCGGCGAGCGCGATCATCTCGACGTCGACCAGCGGGTCGTCGCTGCCGATCGCCTCGGCACCGACCTGGGTGAACTGGCGGGTGCGGCCCGCCTGGGGGCGCTCGTAGCGGTAGTACGAGCCGAAGTACCACAGCTTGACCGGCAGCCGGCCGGCGTACAGGTTGTGCTGGAGTACCGAGCGCATCACGGCCGCGGTGCCCTCGGGGCGCAGCGTCAGCGAGCGGCCGCCGCGGTCCTCGAAGGTGTACATCTCCTTGGTCACGATGTCGGTGGACTCGCCGACGCCGCGCAGGAAGAGGCCGGTCTCCTCGAAGGTGGGGGTCTCGATGTACTGGAAACCCGCGTCGCGCAGCTCCAGGCCGAACTGGATCCGGATCCGGTTGAACGTCTCCGAGTACGGCGGAAGCATGTCGAAGGTGCCCTTGGGGGCGTTGAAGGTACTCACGGTATGAAAATCCGTCACATTCCTCGGTGCGGTCCCGCGGGCGGCGTCAGCTCTTGCAGATAAGGGTTGCTCGCGCGCTCGCGGCCGATCGTCGTCTGGGGGCCGTGGCCGGACAGCACGACGGTCTCGTCCGGCAGGGGCAGACACACCCGGGACAGCGAGCGCAGCATCTGCGCGTGGTCGCCGCCGGGCAGGTCGGTGCGTCCGATGGAGCCGGCGAAGAGCAGGTCACCCGAGTACAGGATGGGCGGGATGTCCGCGCTTCCCTGGGTGCCGAACGCCACCGACCCCTGTGTATGGCCGGGCGCATGATGGACCGTCAGTTCGAGGCCGGCGAGGTCGAGCACGGCGCCGTCGGTGAGCAGGCGCACGTCCTCGGGTTCGGTGAAGGTCATCCCGCCGAACAGTTGTTGCCCCACGCCCAGCGACAGGCCCTTGGCCGGGTCGGAGAGCAGGTCGCGGTCGTCGGGGTGGATCCACGCGGGCACCTTGTGCTCGGCGCAGACCGGCACCACGGAGAACATGTGATCGATGTGCCCGTGGGTCAGTACGACGGCCACCGGGCGCAGCCGGTGTTCGCGGATGATGTCCTGTACGCCGTCGAAGGCGTCCTGCCCGGGGTCGACGATGACGCATTCCTCGCCGGCGGCAGGGGCGACCACGTAACAGTTGGTCTGGAAGGACCCTGCGGGGAACCCGGCGACGATCACGTTCGTCCTCTCGGTCTCGGGGTCTTCCGGCGGCGGGGCAAGCACGGAAGTATGCGGCGGACGTGGGAATCAGGTACGAGACTACCGGCGCGCGGGGGCGGATCGCGAACCGGTTCAGGGGGTGCGTGCCTAGACTGTGCGCGAGCTGCGGTCGGTTCCGGGCCTGTGGGATCACCGCAGGTCGGGGCCGGTGCACGGATCCCGTCACGGCCGCCGGTTTCCGGTTCCGGCGCCGGGAGCCCTCGCCCGCTGGTCGGGTGTCCCGGGTCGAGTCCATCCACATCGAGTCCGTTCGAATCCAGGAGAGCACGCGGTGGTCACCAAACAGCAGCGCCAGCGGCAGCTCGCGCGCGAGAAGTTCGAGCGCCAGCAGGAGCGACGCGGAACCGCGCAGGCACGTCGGCGCAGGCGCAACCAGGTCATCGCCGCGGTCGCCGCGGTGGTCGTCGTGGCCGGTGGCGGCGCCTGGCTCGCGGTGGCGGCGGGTGATGACGACGACAAGAAGACGACGAACGCGTCGGACACGCCGTCCACGCAGCCCTCGGCCCCGCAGTCGCCGGCTCCCGAGCCCAAGCCGAAGACGTGCGCGGCGCCGGCTCCGGGTGAACCGACCAAGGAGCAGTTCCCCACCGAGCCGGCGATGTCGATCGACACGAACGCGGCGTACACGATGACCCTCAAGACCACGTGTGGCGAGGTGAAGGTCGCGCTGGAGGCGAAGAAGGCGCCGCACACGGTGAACTCGTTCGCGTTCCTGGCGGGCAAGAAGTTCTTCGACCACACCAAGTGCCACCGGTTGACCACGGGTGGTCTGGCCGTGCTCCAGTGCGGCGACCCGACGGGCACCGGCACAGGTGGGCCCGGCTACAAGTTCGTGGACGAGAATCTGGGTACGGCGGGCCCGGACGGCTCGGCCGCCTACCCGGCGGGCACCGTGGCGATGGCGAACTCGGGCCCGGGCACCAACGGAAGCCAGTTCTTCCTGGTCACCGCGGACAGCAAGCTTCCGCCGAACTACACCCCGTTCGGCAAGGTCACGGCCGGGATGGACGTCCTGGCGAAGATCGCCGCCGCGGGCACCGAGGACGGCGGCTCGGACGGCGCGCCGCGCGAGAACGTCGTCCTCGACAGCGTGACCGTGGCCAAGTAGCAACCGACCGGACGCATGTTCCACGGCGACTCCCGGGGCACGGCCCGGCCCGTGCCCCGGGGTCCTGTGTAAAGTGCGCCGCATTCAGCATCGAAGGAGGCCGCTGTGAGCAGCGACCCGTGGGGCCGCGTGGACGAGCAGGGAAACGTCTTTGTCAAGACGGCGGACGGTGAGCGCTCCGTCGGTTCGTGGCAGGCGGGTTCCCCGGACGAGGCCCTGGCCTACTTCCGGCGCAAGTACGAGGGACTCGCCGTCGAGGTGGAGTTGCTCGCGCGGCGGGTACGGACCACCGACCTCGCTCCCAAGGACGCCCACCACGCGATCGAGCGCCTGCGCGCGAGCATCGTCGACGCGAACGCGGTCGGCGATCTCGAATCGCTCGTCAAGCGCCTGGACGCGTTGGTGACCGTGGTGGACTCCAAGCGCGAGGAGCGCAAGGCCACCCGCGCCAAGGCGCAGGAGGAGGCGCAGGGCGCCAAGGAGCGGATCGTCGCGGAGGCCGAGCAGCTGGGCCAGAGCACCGATTGGCGGCCGGCCGGCGAGCGGCTGCGCGCGCTGGTGGACGCCTGGAAGGCCGTGCCGCGGCTGGACCGCAAGGCGGACGACGAACTGTGGCACCGGTTCTCGCAGGCCCGGTCCAATTTCGCCAAGCGCCGCAAGGCGCACTTCGCGGAGCTGGACGGTCAGCGCGACAGTGCCAAGCGGGTCAAGGAGAAGCTGGTCGAGGCGGCCGAGGCGCTGTCCACGTCCACCGACTGGACCGACACCGCGGCGCGCTACCGCGATCTGATGAACGACTGGAAGGCCGCGGGCCGGGCCCAGCGCGATGTCGAGGAAGAGCTGTGGCAGCGCTTCCGGGCCGCGCAGGACGTGTTCTTCGCGGCCCGCAGCGAGGTGTTCGCCGAGCGCGACTCCGAGCAGCGGGAGAACCAGGCCGCGAAGGAGGTGCTGCTCGTGGAGGCCGAGACGATCGTGCCGGTGACCGACGTCAAGGCGGCGCGGGCGGCGCTGCGCTCGATCAACGATCGCTGGGAGGCCATCGGCCACGTCCCGCGCGACGCCCGGCCGAAAATGGAGGCCCGGCTGCAGAGCGTGGAGCGGGCGATCCGCGAGGCCGAGGAAGAGTTGTGGAAGCGCACCAACCCGGAGGCGCGGGCGCGGGCGCAGGCGGCGGTGGACCAGATCCAGGCGTCCATCGACAAGCTGACCCAGCAGGCGGAGAAGGCCCGGGCGGCCGGGAACGAGCGCAAGGTGCGCGAGGCCGAGGAGTCGATCGCGGCGCGCGCGGAGTGGCTGGCCGAGGCGAACAAGGCGCTGGAGGAGTTCTCCGGCTGAGCCGGAGAGGTGTTCCGGCTCGGCCTCTCCGGCTCGGTCGGGGAGCCGCGCGCGTGACGCGCGTACGCACACGCTCCCGCGTGCGCGCGGTCGCGAGGCGGACGATGTGACGGGGGAGCCGCCGCGTCCGCGCGGCGCCGCGACGAGGAACGGGCGGATCCGGGTATCGGCGAGTTGCCGACCCGGGTCCGCCCGTTTTCTCGTGTACGGCGTCGCGCGGAGGCCCGCGGCGTGCTCGGAGCGGCCCCGCGCCGGTGTTCGGACGCGGTCGGCGATCGGGTTCGTTCGTCGGCGTTCGATCCGTGTGCAATTTGCTCTATTGGGCCGCCGAACTCCTCCTGCATAATCGGCATCTTGATACGGGGGATCACCGACGAACTTCGACGCCGGGGAGATCGGTGTCGGGATTCGGGATGAGGGGGAGTCCTTGATCAAGGTCCTGATTGCCGAGGACATGAAATTACTGCGCAGGGCGCTGGTGTCATTGTTGAGTCTGGAGCCGGACATCGACGTGGTCGCCGAAGTCGAGTCCGGTACCGACGTGGTGCCGCGCGCTCGCGCGGTGCGTCCGGACGTCGCGGTGCTGGACATCGGCCTGCCGGGTATCGACGGGATCGAGGCCGCCGCGGCGCTGCGCGTGGCGCTGCCGGAATGTCGCACGCTGATCCTCACCGGCATGAACGCGCCGGGCCATCTGCGCCGCGCCGCGGCGGCGAACGTGTCCGGGTTCCTGCTCAAGAACTCGGACCCGGATCGGTTCAGCGGCGCGATCCGCGAGATCGCCGCCGGTGGTCGGGTGATCGACGCCTCGGTGGCGCTGGCCGCGATCGACGGTGGTCCCTCGCGGTTGACCACCCGCGAATTGCAGGTGCTGCGCGCGGCGGCGGACGGCAATCGGGTCGCGGACATCGCCGACCAGATGTGGGTGTGCGCGGGCACCGTGCGCAACCACCTGAACTCGGTGGTGGCCAAGCTCAACGCGCGTAACCGGGTGGACGCGATTCGGATCGCCCGGGACGAGGGGTGGTTGTGACCCGTCGGGTCGCGTAGCGCGTTCGCGCCTCAGCCGGCGACGGGAGTTCGGGCCGGCTCGCACGGTTCCCCGGTGGGGTCGGGGACCGTGCCGGCGTCGGGGACCGCGGTGGGGTCGGCGACCGCGGCGAGGTCGGGAAGCGCGGCGGCCTCGGCGAACACGGCGGGGTCGGGGGGCACCGCGAGGTCCGGGGGCACCGCACGGTCGGCGGCCGCCGCGGGATCCGGAGCCAGTGGAACCAGCGCGACCAGACGGAACCAGCCGTCGCCGTCGGTACCCACGTCCAACCGCCCGCCGATGCCCTCGACCCGCGCGGCCAGGCTGGCCAGCCCGGTACCGCCCTGACGATCCGCGCCGGTTCCCCGGGGGCGGACGACGCAGGCCCCGTCGTTGCCCACCCCGAACCGGACGAATTCTCCGTCGCGTTCGGCGCTGATCACGCACTGGGTGGCCGAACTGTGCCGCATCATGTTGGCGAGCCCCTCGCGCAACACGGTGGCCAGCACCGTCTCGGTGGCCCCGTTCAGTGCCTCGACGCCGATCCGGGTGGTGGCCCGCACCCCGATCGAGGCGAGCAGCGACTCGGCCGCGGCCACCTCGGCGACCAGCGACATCCCCCGGTAGCGGTGCACCACTTCGCGCATGTCGGTGGCGGCCTGCTGGGTGATGGTCACGATCTCCGCGAGCTCGGTGCGCGCCTGCTCGACGTCGTGCGTGAGCAGGCGCGCGGCCAGCGAGGTCTTGACCCCGATGGTGGCCAGGCTGTAGCCGAGCAGATCGTGCAGGTCGCGGGCGAACCGGTGCTGCTCGCGCACGATCGCCTGCCGGGCCAACTCCAGTCGGGACCGGTGCATTTCCGCGAGCAGTTCGGTGATGCGCATCAGCGCGTACAGCACGAGCCCGGTCGAGGTGCTCGCCACCACCGCGTAGGGCACGTCGTCGTAGTCGTCGGCCAGGTGAAACGTCATCACCCCGGTGGCGATCATCAGCGTGCCGAACGCCCACCAGGCGCGCTTCTGCGGCAGGAACAGCAGCAGCGAGCCCGCCAGGAATCCGGGCGCGGCGGTCCAGGCCCCCGGGCAAGCGAACGAGGGAATCAGCGCCAACACCGCCTGGCAGAGCAGGAGTCGGTGGCCGGGGCGGGGTAACCACCGCAGCCGGCCGGGCAGGGAATGCGCGCATTGGATCACCGCGACCGCGGTGACCGCGACCAGTGCGGCGGCCATTCGCCAGGCCGCGACCGGGAATGTGATCAACGACAGCACCGAAGCCGCGTGACAACTCAGGAGAACCACCACCGTGATCACGGTGGGAATGCGAAGAGCGCGGGAGTCCACGGAGTTCACCGGAACCTGAGCGGCGTGAGGCAAGAGACGGCCCTCTTCGATCGCGACTGCTGCATGGTGATGGCGACTGCTGGAAGAAGTTCCGGGACCCGATTCCGGGCCCATCCGCCGATGCTACAACGCGGGAATCCGCGGATGTCCCCGTGCGGAGAGACCGGGAAAGATGCGGAAAGCGGATATGGATCATGTGTTTCGCATGGGTACCCCGCCCGGAACACACGCCCGGCGTGGTGGACCGACACTGGCCGCCGTCCTAAACGGCTGTGAAGCTGAGGGCAATGCGCGAACACGACCGAACGGAGGCCCACCGGTGGGGGAATCACCCGAGGGAATACTCGGGAGCCTGCGCGAGCAGTGGAATCAAAACGGCTATATTCACATCAGAAAGGCGCTTTCCGCCGCCGACGTGGAACGCGCCTTGGCGGGCGTCGACTTCGCGGTCCGGCAACAGGACCTGGTGCGCACCGCGCACATCAGCTATCGCAACGACCAGGAACATTCGGTACGGGTGCGCAACGCCGCCGCGGCGAGCCCGGCGCTGCTGGAACTGGTCGACCATCCCAACGTGTTGCCGACCCTGGTCGAACTGCTCGGGCCGGATCTGCACGTGCTGGGCAGCGAGGCGTTCGTCCGCGAGGGCGGCGACGCGCCGTTGGAGGGCTGGCACACCGACGGCGGCGCTTCGCTGATGGGGATCGTGCTGGATCCGGCGAGCCGGGCACTGCAACTGAAGGTGCAGTACTTCCTCACCGACGTCAGTCGGCCCGACTCGGGGAACTTCACCGTCATTCCCGGTAGTCACCGCATCCGCCCGGAGCGGCTGGACGACGACTGCTACCTGCCCGAGCCCAACGACTACTGGCGGCGCGGCGAGATGCCGCCGAACGCGGTGCAGATCCTGGCCGAGCCCGGCGACGCGGTGGTCTTCCCGTACAACCTGTGGCACGCGGTGGCGCCGAACTCCGCTGGCAGGACCCGCCGTTCGGTGATCATCCGGTACGGGCACCTGTGGTGCCGACCGCTCGACTTCCACCGCATGCCCGCCGAGGTGGTGGCCTCGATGACCGAACGTCAGCGGCTGATGTTCGGCGAACTCGGCGACGAGGCGCATCCCACCGACTTCTACAAGCTCGTCATGCGATGAGGCCGGTTCGCGCCCGGAGCACCCGCCGGCCCGACCCGCCCGGCTCCTCCCCCGCCCCCTGCCCGACCCTTCGAACCGGATAGGAGATCGTCAGTGCTCAGGACTGCTCTCGCAGCGCCGTTCCGGGCGGTTCTCGATCAACACGACCTGGTGCGCGTCGCCGGCGCGCACGACGCGCTGGGCGCGGTGTTGGCCCAGGAGGCCGGCTTCCAGGCCGTGTGGTCCTCCAGTCTGGAGGTGTCCGCGGCCCGGTGCCTGCCGGACGCCAGTCTGCTCGGGATGACCGAGTACCTCGAAGCCGCCGTCAACATGCAAAAGGCGCTGTCCATCCCGGTGGTCGCCGATTGCGACACCGGGTACGGCAACAATCTCAACATCGCGCACATGGTGCACGAGTACGAGGCCGGCGGCATCACGGCGGTGTGTGTCGAGGACAAGATGTTCCCGAAGATCAACAGCTTTGCCGCCGTCGATCACACGCTGCTCGACATCAACACCTTCGCGCGCAAGATCGAGGTGGCCAAGAACGCCCAGCAGACCCCGGACTTCTTCCTGATCGCCCGGACCGAGGCGTTGATCAGCGGACTCGACGTGGACGAGGCGCTCAAGCGCTGCTCGGCCTACGCCGACGCGGGCGCGGACGCGGTGCTCGTGCACTCCAAGATCCGCACCAGTGAGCAGATCACCCGTTTCCTGGACGGCTGGAGCGGCGCGGTGCCGGTCGTGGTGGTGCCCACCACCTACCCGGACTGGGACGCGAAGGCGGCCGCCGCGGCCGGCGTCTCGGTGGTCATCTACGCCAACCAGGGCCTGCGGGCCACGGTCAGTTCGCTGCGCGACACCTACGGCGCGATCTTCCGCGAGGGCAGCTCGGTCGAGGTGGAGGATCGGATCGCGAGTGTGCAGGAGGTGTTCCGGCTGCAACGGCTGGATGCGTGGAAGGCGTTGGACTGGTGATCGGGTCGGACGACTTCTGCGCCGCGCTGGCCGACTTCGGCGTGGAGTTGGTGACGGGCGTGCCGTGTTCGTACTTCTCCGCGCCCATCGCGCGGTTCACCCGCGAGGGCCGGTACGTGCCGGCCGCGAACGAGGGCGCGGCGCTGGCCATCGCGGCCGGGGCCGCGGTCGCCGGCACCCGGGTCGCGGTGGTGGCGCAGAACTCGGGGCTGGGCAACCTGATCAACCCGTTGACGTCGCTGCTGATGACCTACGACATCCCGGCGTTGGTGTTCACCAGTCTGCGCGGGTGGCCGGATCCGGCCGGAGACGAACCGCAGCACGCGGTGATGGGCGCGGCCACGCACGAGGTGTTGGACGCGATCGGGGTCGCCCACTGCACGTTGCGGCGCGGCACCGACGCGGTTGGGCTGCGCGCCCTGTTGGCCGAGGCCGGCAAGGAACTGGAGGCTGGGAACTGCGTGTTCGTGCTGGTGGAGAAGGGCGCGGTGGAGGTGCCGGAGGGCGCGGCGGCGGACGGGTCCGCCGAGGGGCCCACGCTCACCCGGGCCCGGGCGCTGCGCGCGATCACCGCCCACACGCGGGGAATCGCGGTGGTCGCCACCACCGGGTACACCTCGCGCGAGTTGTTCGCGGCGGGTGACGCGCCGACGCACTTCTACATGCAGGGCTCGATGGGGCACGCGTCGGCCTTCGCGCTGGGTCTGGCGCTGCGTCCGCCGGGTACCGAGGTGGTGCTGCTCGACGGCGACGGCGCGGCTCTGATGCACCTGGGCACGATGTCCACGATCGGCGCGGCGGCTCCACCGGGGCTGATCCACGTGGTGTTGGACAACGGCGTGTACGAGTCGACGGGTGCGCAGGCCACCACGTCCGCCGGCACCGACTTCGCGGCGATCGCGCGGGCGACGGGGTACGCGTCGGCGGTGGTGTGCGCCGACGGCGCGCGGATCGACGCCGCGATGGCCGCCGCGCGGGCGGCTCCGGGGCCGCATCTGCTGGTCGTGCCGATCGGCCGGATGGCGGGTCCGGCACCGCGCCGGGCGACCTCCTCGATCGGCGCGCGGGACATCCACCACCGGCTCACCGCCGCGTTGGGCGCCGGGCCGCCGTGGGCGGATCACGCCGATCGGCGGTGATACCTTGAGGCCCATGGGTCGCCCGCGCACTATCGACCGCTCCGCCATTCTTCGGGTGAGTCTCGAACTGGCCGACGAGCAGGGGCTGCAGGCCGTGACCCTTCAGGCGGTGGCCCGCCGGCTCGGCGTGACGGCGATGTCGCTCTACGGGCACATCGCGAACAAGGCGGCCCTGCTCGACGGCATCGTCGAGGAGTTGCTCTCCGAGTTCCCATTGCCGGACGCCGAACTGCCGTGGGACGAACGACTGGCCCGGATCGGGCGGGCGGCCCGGGATTCCGCCCGGCGCCATCCCGACGTGTTCCCGCTGCTGCTGACCCGCTCGGCGGCCACCCCGGGCGCGCATCGGGTGCGGCAGGCGGTGTTCGCCGCGCTGTTGGACGCGGGCCTGTCGATCACCGAGGTCAATCGGGCCGAGCGGCTGTTGAGCACGATGGTGGTCGGGTTCGCCACGAGTGAGGTCAGCGGTCGGTTCGGGCAGTCGGCGGCGGACATCGAGGCGGACTACGCCTACCTGGAGGACACCCTCCGCAAGCTGATCACCTCGACCACCGCGCCGGGCGTGGTGCCGGAGGTCGGCGACACCACCGGCTGATCCCGGCCGGGGTCCGAACGGGTCGAATCTTTTCCCTTGCCTTTCCGGTGGGTGGATTCCGCCTGCCCGCATGCCATGGAAGTCCCGCCTCGAATATCGACCGGATATCGCCGAAGCGGCGTTGACACCATGGTGCGTACAGTTATTCTATACGCCATATAGTTATCCTTCGCGTAAGGATATGGGGGTGCTGGATCGTGCACCAGGAATGTTGGCGTGACGGCCGTATGACCGAACTCGACGAAGTTCGGTTGTCCATTGATTCGGCCGCGTTGCGCTATGCGCAAGTGGTATTCGACGGGTGTGCCGCGGTGGCCGATTCCACCGGGACCGAACTGCGCATTCTCGACCTGGGCGCGCACCTCTCGCGTTTTCGCCGTTCCTGCGAGGGCCTGGGTTTCGCGCTGTCCTGGTCGGCGCGCGAGTTGACCGACGCGGTCGTCGAGGTGACCCGGCGCCACGACGGGCGCGGCGCGGTGGGCATCCGGCTGTTCGCCTACGCGGAGGGCGAGGGCTTTCTGGACGACGAACCGCCGGGGGTCTGCGTCTTCCTGCGCCCCCTGGACGGCTACGCACCGAACCGACCACTGACCCTGGCCACCACCGGCGAACCCCGGCCCGCGCACACCGACCTGCCGCGCTGGGTCAAGGCGACGGCGCACTACGCCGGGGCCCGGCGCGCGGTGCTGCGGGCCCGCCGGGCCGGCCACGACGACGTGCTCTTTCGCAACGAGGCGGGCCGGATCACCGAGACCTCGCGGGCCAGCCTGCTCGTCCTGGCCGGTGACCGGTTGATCTCGCCGCCGGTCGAGGAGGGCGTACTCCCGGGCGTCACACGGGAGTTGCTGGGCATGGTGGCCAAGGGCGCGCTGGGCCTGACCCCCGAACACCGGCCGCTGGAGCCGGCCGAGGTGATCGGCGCCGACGGCGTGGTGTTGTGCAGTTCCTCGCTGGGCGCCGCCGTCGTCGGCGCGATCGACGAGCACCCCCTGCCGCACGGCGCCGCCGGCGCCCTGGTCGCGGCCTTCGACCGGGCCGCCCGAGGAGGGACCGCGCACCTGGACGACGTGGTCACCTCGGTACGGCTCCTGAGCACGGGAAGACGATGAGCGGCCACCCCGAACTGGACGCGACGGCAGCCCGGTTGCGTCTGGAGACGATGCGGATGATCGCGGCGGCCGGCGCCGGCCACCCCGGCAGCTCACTGTCCGCGATCGAGATCCTGACCGTGCTCCACTACCACACCATGCGCCACCGACCGGCCGATCCCACCTGGGCCGAGCGGGACCGGTTCGTGCTCTCCAAGGGGCACGCGGCACCCGCGCTGTACGCGGTGCTGATCGACCTGGGCATACTCCCGCGCGCGTCGGCCGGCACGCTGCGCGCGCTCGGCTCGCCGCTCCAGGGCCACCCCGATCCACGCACGCGCGGCATCGAGGTCGGCTCCGGCTCACTCGGTCAAGCCTTCTCGGTCGCCGTGGGAATGGCCCTGGGCCTGGCCAAACGCGAAGTCGGCGCCCGGGTGTTCGCCCTGCTGGGCGACGGCGAGTGCCAGGAGGGCCAGGTGTGGGAGGCGGCGATGTGCGCGGCACAACTGGGACTGGCCGGCCTGACCGTGATCGTGGACGCCAACGGCATCCAACACGACGGCCGCACGCGCGACATCATGGGCGCCGCTCCGCTCACCGCCAAGTGGCGCGCCTTCGGCTGGGAGGTCGTCGAGGTCGACGGCCACGACTGCGCCGCGCTGATCACCGCGCTGGCACCGGCGCCCCGCCCGCGCGCGGTGATCGCGCGCACCGTCAAGGGACGCGGCGTCTCGTTCATGGAGGACGACCCGAACTGGCACTCGGTCGCCGATCCGGGCCGATTGGCCGAGGCAGTCGAGGAGTTGAGTCATGCGTGACACGTTCGGCGAGGCGTTGCTGCGCGCCTGCGAGGCGGACGAGCGGCTGTTCGTCCTGGACGGGGACTGCTCGCACTCCACCCGCAGCGGCCGGGTCGCCGACCGGCTGCCCGGCTCGTTCCTGAACACCGGCATCGCCGAGCAGAACATGATGGGCATGGCGGCCGGCCTCGCGCTGGCCGGCTTCCGCCCGGTCGTCTCCGGGTTCGCCTCGATCCTGGTCGGGCGCGCGGCGGAGCAGATCCTGCTCTCGATCGGCTGGCCCGGGCTGCCGGTGACCATCGCGGGCCACTACGCGGGCATGTCCGGCTCGCTGGAGGGCGCCCCGCACCACGCGATCACCGACCTGGGTTTCATGCGCTCGGTGCCCGGGATGAACGTATGGGTGCCCGCCGACGACGCGGACGCCCGGGTGCTGGGCGGCGAGGTGCTCGCCGGGATCGGCCCGGCCGGCGCACCGCCGCTCCCGGGTCCGAACTACATCCGGCTGTGCCGCAACCCGGTGCCGCCGGTGGCCGGTGGCCCACGCGGGCCGGGCGACCTGCGGGTGTGGGATCACCCGGACCCGGAGGTGGTGTTCGTGGCCTGCGGGGTGGCCGTGCCCGAGTGCGTCGCCGCCGCGGGGCTGCTGGCCGAGCGCGGAGTCCCGGCCCGGGTGCTCGGGGCGCTGCGGATCAAGCCCTTCCCCGACGCCGAGGTCTACGACCTGGTCCGCGCCTGCTCGCTCGTGGTGACGGTCGAGGAGCACACCACGGTCGGCGGTCTGGGCGGCGCGGTCGCCGAGCTGATCGCGGCGCGCGGCGGCCCGCGGGTGCTGCGTCTGGGCATCGCGGACACGTTCACCGAGACCGGGCCCTATCGGCAACTCCTGGACAAGTACGGGATCGAGGCGGCGGCGATCGCCGCCGCCACGCACGCCGCCCGGCACGCCGAGCCGGGCACGGGCGCGGCCGGACCGCGCGCCGAACTGTCGATGTCGACCAACACGTGGTGAAGGAGCGGACTGTGCGAGCGATACGCGAGGTCGGGGCCCGAGCGGTGTTCGACTCCAACGGCATTCCCGCGATCGAGGTGGAGATCCGCGCCGACGGCGGTGTCCGGGCGGCGGAGCTCGCGCCCCGGGGCTCGACCACCGGCGAGTTCGAGGCGTACGTCCTGGAGGACGCGGCGGCGCTGCCCGCGCTCGCCGCGGTGGCCCCGGCGCTGGCCTCGGTCGCCGACCTGGTGCGGCCGGCGCTGATCGGCCTGGACGTGTGCGATCAGCGCGCCGTGGACGCGGCCCTGCGCGCGGTGGACGGCGGCGCGTACTTCCGCCGGATCGGCGGCAACGTCGCGGTGGCCGCCTCGATGGCCGTCGCGCAGGCGGGCGCGACGGTCACCGGGCGCCCGCTGTACCGGCATCTCGCCGAGACCGCGCCCGCTCGGCTGCCGGTGCCGATGTTCAACGTCGCGGACGGCGCGGTGGGTTCGAACACGGTCTACACCGAGTTCCTGCTGCTGCCCACCACCGCGGAGCCGGCCGTGGCGCTCGAGCAGGGCGCCCGGGTGCGCGCGGCGCTGGCCGCCCGGCTCGCGAGCAAGGGGCACCGCTGCTCGGACAGCACCCAGGGCGGCTGGTCGGTGGACCTGGGCGGCTGCGAGGCGACCATGGAGATGATCGTCGCCGCCGCCGAGGACTGCGGACTGGCCGGCGGGCACGACTTCCACCTGGGCCTGGACCTGTCCGGCGCGGAGTTCGCCCACCCGCCGGGCTACGCCTTCCCGTGGCTGGAACGCCCCTTGTCGGTCGAGGAGTTGACCCGGCGCTATCTCGACTGGGTGGACCGGTATCCGCTGACCTTCCTGGAGGACCCCTTCGAGCCCGCCGACGAGGGGGCCTGGCGCGGGCTGCGCGAGCGGCTGGCGGGCCGGGCCGCGGTGGTCGGCGACGACCTGTTCGCATCCGCCGCCGAGCGCATCGACCGCGGCGTCGCGGCCGGGCTCGCCGACGGCGCGCTGATCAAGCCCAACCAGGTCGGCACCGTCACCCAGGCCCTGGACGCACTGGCCTGCGGAGCTCGACACAAGATCACCACCGTGGTCTCCCAGCGCAGTGGCGAGAGCGCGAGCGCCTTCATCACCCACCTCGCGGTCGCCGGCGGCGCGGCCTGGCTCAAGGCGGGTGGGCTCTCGCGCATGGACCGGGTCGCCAAGTTCAACGAACTCCTGCGCATCGCCGAGGAGTTCACTCCCACCAACGGGCCACGCGGGTGAGCGCCCCGGCACCCGCCGCCGGCGCCACCCGCCCGCGTCACGCACCATGGCGCACCGCGCTGATCACCGGTGCCACGGCGGGCATCGGTCTGGCCTTCGCGGACCTGCTCGCCCGGGACGGCACGCACCTCGTGCTCGTCGCGCGGGACGGCGACCGACTGGCCGACGTCGCCGACCGGCTGCGCGCGCGGCACCCGGTCGCGGTCACCACGATCGCCGCGGATCTGCGCACCGACGCGGGCCTGGCCCGGGTCGAGGACCGGCTGCGCGACGGTGAGGCGCCGATCGACCTGTTGGTGAACAACGCCGGGACGGGCACCCGCGGCGCGTTCCACACGCTGCCGGTGCAGGCCGAGTTGGACGTGGTCGCGCTGAGCGCGGTCGCGGTGGTCCGGTTGTGCCGCGCGGCGCTGGCCCCGATGGTCGAGCGCGGCTCGGGCTGGATCGTCAACGTCTCCTCGCTGGCCGGGTTCCAGCCCGACCCGCTCACCGCGACCTACGGCGCCGCCAAGGCCTTCAGCCTGAGTCTGAGCGAGGCGCTGTACGACGAGGTGCGCGGCTCCGGTGTGCGGGTGACCGCGCTGTGCCCCAGCTTCACCGCGACCGAGTTCCACCGTCGTGCCGGCATCGACGTCAGTCGGGTGCCCGCGCGGGCGTGGCTGCCCGCCGAGCGGGTGGCCCTGGCCGGGCTGCGCGCGGTCGAGCGCGGTCGACCGGTCTGCGTACCGGGCGCTCCGTATCGGCTGCTCGCCGCGCTGTCCACCGTCGCTCCGCGCCGGTTGGCCCGGTTCGGCTCGCGCGTATTCGCCGGGGCCCGGTGATGCCCGGCGTCGGAACGGCCGACCGGATCGGCGTGGACGCGGTCCGCGTGGCCCGCCTGGCCCGCGCCGGCCGCGCGGACGAGCTCGTGGCGCGCGCCGTGCTCGGTCCCCGGGAGTTGCGCTGGGCGCTGGCCCGGCCCGCTTCGCCGGTGCGGCTCGCGGCGGGTATCGCGCTCAAGGAGGCGGCGATCAAGTGCGCGGGCGGGCGCCGCGCCGGCTTCGCGTGGCACGACATCCGGATCGATCCGGTCCGGATGGGCCGCTGCGACTGCGGCGACCGCGCGGAGGCGCTCATCCGCGGCCTGTTCGCCGGCCGGCCGAGGCCGGCCACGGTGCGCGCGCCCGGCGTACCCGCGTGTTGCCCGGCCGGGCGTGGCGCGAGCGCGGCGTGGGGCTGCGGCGAAGGACTCGTGGTCGCGGTGGTGCTCACCCGCGACCCGGTACCGAGCGAGGACATCGACACGGAAGGGAGCGCGGCGTGCTGACAGCGGCGCAGGCACAGGTCCTGGAGCGGGTACGGGAGCGGCAGACCCTGTGCCGCGAGATCAAGGAGGTGATCGTCGAGCGGCTGGACCTCGACCTGGATCCGGAGTGGCTCACCGACGACCAGGCGATCCTGGGACGCGGCCTGGAACTCGACAGCATCCACGTGATCGAGGTCGTGGTCGGTATCGAGTGGCAGTTCAAGGTGAACATCACCGACGACGAACTCGACCGGTTCGGCTCGGTCAACATGCTGGCCGACTTCATCGAGTCCCGCCGCGAGGACGCCTGATGCCCGGCCCCGGCGAACACGTGGCCGAGGTCGTGGTCGCGCCGGTCTCCTCGGTGGACGCCGGCGCCATGGCCGCGTGGATCAACGCCTTCCACTGGAACCCCGGACCGCTGGGCGGCGCACCGCTGTCGGCCGCCGACTACACCGCCTTCGTCACCGAGCGCGGCGCGGTGGAGACGTTCGTGGCGCTCGCACAGGGCCGTGTGGTCGGCTCGCTCGCGCTGTATCCGGTCTCCGCGCTCAAGGCCGGACAGGGCTCGGTGGTGTGGATGGACACCTTCGCGATCGATCCGGGATTCCGGCTCGGCGCGGTGCCCATCCGGCTGTTCGTCGAGGCGTTCGCGTACTGCGTGGCGCACGGCTACGACCGGGTCGACTGCAACGCCTCGCCCGCGAACCCCTCGATGGTCGCGATCGTGCGCCCCGGCGGCTTCCGACAGGCCTCCACCGAGCCGTGCGGCGACGACCGGCTGGAATTCCGCTCCCACCTGCCGTACCTCTACCGCTTCGTCATCGAGGCCCTGGGCCTGGGCGCCCGGGTGGCGGAACTGGCGCGGGCCTGGACGGACTTCGGCTCCAGTCCGTGGGTGCCCGGGCGCGCCCCGCGCAACGCCGCCGAGGATGTGAGCGATTACCACGGAGCGCCGACGTTCCGGTACTCGATGGTCGGCTCGGGCGCGGAGAGCGTCTTCGTCGTCGACCTGGCCCACGACCGGGTCTGCGCGCTGAACTGGGACGGTCTGGACATCGACTTCCACCCGGCGGCACCCGCCCGCCGGGTGCCGGTCGGCGGCTCGGCCGCGTTCACCCACCGCATCGCCAACCGGGGCACCCGAGCGCTCACCCTCGTCCTGGAGGTGCGCCGGCCCGGCGACACCGCCCCGGCGTCGGTGCGTGAACTCACCCTGGCGCCGGGCGAGGTGGTCGAGGGCGAGACCGCGTTCGCACCCGAGCACCCCGGCGAGCAGGAGGTCGAACTGACCGTGCGCACCGACGTATCGCACGCCGGCCGGGCACATCCGGCCCGGCTGACCCTGCACAGTTGGGTGCGCGCGGTCGCCCCGGCGGTCGCCACTGACCCGCGCCCGCCGCGCCGGGATCTGCCGTACCTGGACGAGCGGGACGACCGGTGGGTGCTGGGCAATCGTTGGTTGCGGTTGGCCGTGGATCGGGCAACCGGAACCTGCGAGATCGAGCCGACGCGCGAACGCGGACCCGCCATCCGGGAGTTGTGGCCGGATCTGGGCCCGCCTTTCCCGGCCGCGCTCAAGACCCCGCCGCGCCGCGACGTGCGCTGCGTGCGGGCGGACGTGGTCGACGGCCGGGCGGAACTCGCCTTGGAGGCGGCGGCGAACGTCTGGTGGCAGCGACACGGGACGGCGTACGCGGCGGCCCGGCCGGACCTGGGACTGGCCCGGGCCCGACTGCGCCGCACCCTGCTGCTGGGCGGCGACCAGGTCGTCGAGGTGCGCACCGAACTCATCGACGCGGAATCGGAGTTGCTGAGCGCGGTGGCGACCGGCGACTGTCTGCTGCGGGTGCATCCGTGGGCTCGCGGGCGGTCGTTGACGATGAGTGTGCCGTTGAGCGAGGGGGTGTTGCGCGCACCGGTGGTGTACGAGCGCTTCCCCTTCGGGATGCACTCGTTGGAGATGATGGGCTCGGCCGACCTGCCCCGCGATCCCGGCCGCTACCGGGAGCGGTGGACCGCGTTCACCGACGACGACGGGCGCAGTGTGGGTCTGGTCTGGGAGCGGGCCGCGCAACTGCGGTTCGGGTTGCAGTGGATGCCCTCGCTGCTGCTGGCCGCCGACCCGGGCGCCCCCGACGAAGGCGTGGCGCGCTTCCCCCGCTACGCCTTCTTCTGCGGTCCCGGGGACGAACGCGCGGTGCGCGAGGCATGGTCGGCGGTGACCGACCCCGCCGAGCAGGTACCGGTCACCGCCCGGCCGCCGCTCTCGGCCCCGGTCCCGGTACACATCGCGCTGGATCCGACCGCCGAGGTCGAACCGGGCGCGGGCGCCGCGGGCGGGCCGGGTGCCGTGCGGCTGCGCGGTCGGCTCACCGTGTTCTCCGCGCGGGCCCGACGCGGCCGGCTGACCGCGGCGGTCGGCGACGGGCCGGTCCGGACGCTGTTCGAGGGCGACGCGGACGGCGACGCCGAGCGGTCGTTCACCGGGCGGATCGAGCTGCCACCGGGCCCCGGGGGCCCGTTGCGGGTACGGCTCGCCTGGGTCGAGGAACTCGCCCGGCAGCGGGCCACGTGCGATGTGCTGCCCGTGGCGCGCGCGGCCGCTCCGGTGTCGGCGGTGGAGACCGGCGACGTATGGGTCCTGGGCAACGGCGAGTTGACCGCCCGGATCGCGCCCGACTTCGGCGGCGCCGTGGTCGGTCTGCGTCGAGACGGCGGCGGCGAGTTGTTGCGCTCGACCTATCCGCGCACCCGGCCGATGGGCATCGTGCCCAGGGCGCGCGGGGGCATCGGCGTGTCCACGGTCGCGCACCGCGCCGACCCCAACACCAGCGTCGCGCGGGAGGAGTTCGCGTGGACTCCGGTGCGCACCGCGACCACGGGTCTGCGCGCGGCCGGCCTGGACTGGGCCGGCATCCGACTCACCGGCGATCTGGACCTGGCCGGCTCGACCGTGGGTCTGGACATCGACTACCTGATGCCGGCGGGTGCTCCGCTGCTGATGGTGCTCACCCATCTACGCGACGACGCGGGCGTGTTCGGCCCGCCACCGGACATCTGCGTCGCGGTGCACGCGGCGCAGGACCCGCCGTGGTTCTTCCGGGGCCTGCGCGAGGGAGCCGAGTTCGAGTACCACCCCGCACCGCACGGGTCGAACCGGCCGATCGCCGGCTCCCCCGGCATCGGCGCCCTGGTCCCGGCCGCGGACACCGGCCCGACCGGGCCCGGCCTGCTTCTGGCCGCCCCGCCGGGCGCCGAGGTGCTCGGCTTCCGGGACGGGGACGACTGGTCGGTGCGCGCGCTGGTCCGGGCCAAATCGCCGGCGGCGGGCGACGCGGTGACCGCGACGTGTCTCGCGGTCCTGGACGCGCCGCACCCGGTGCCCGCCGGGGTGCTCGCCACGATCGCCGAGGCGGTCCGGGCCGCCGCCGCCAAGGCCGGGTGAGCCGCCGCCCACGCGCCCGCACCTCCAGCGGGTCCTTGTGCCGAACCCCCCATGAGACGAGAGGACATCACTGTGCCGGCTACACCGATGCGGACCGTCACGATCGGGCACGCGGTAGTGCCCTGGACGTACGCCGACGACGAGCGCGAGTACCACGCGCTCCGGCACGAGGCCGCGATCTTCGAGTTGAACTCCACCGGTCTGATCGCGCTGCCGGCCACGGGGAGCGCCCAGGCGTTGCTGCGTACCCTCGTACCCAGCGACCTCAAGGCGGTGTTCCCGGGCCAGTCGGCGACCTCGTTGTTGCTGGACGCCGAGGGGCACCCGCTGGACACGATCACGGTGTACCGGTTGCGCGAACGCTGGCTGATCGAGACCGCGTTCGGCCGGGGTCCGGACACGCTCGCCCACTTGACCGCGGCCGCCGCGGAGGGCTCCGAGAGGATCGATCCGGTGGACGTGCGGCCGGAGTTCACCACCTTCGGCCTGGAGGGCCCCTACGCGTGGCGGGTGTTGCGCGCGTTGTTCGGTGACGGGGTGACCTCGGTCCCGCTGGGCGGCATCGTGCACCGCACATGGCGGGACGCGCCGGTGTTGATCGCGCGCAGCGGCTACACCGGGGAGTACGGCTACAAGGTGTTCGTGCCCCCGTCACTGGGCGCCGAGTTGTTCGACGCCGCGGTCGAGCGGTCCGCGGTGCCGGCGGGGTATCGCACCCTGGAAGCGGCCATGATCGAGGTGCGCCAGCCGCTCCCGCATCGCGAGGTCGGGCCCGAGGACACCGTGTCGGGCTGCGGCTACAACTGGCTGGTCGACCTGGACCAGCCCGACTTCGTCGGTCGCGACGCGGTGTTGGCCGAGTTCAAGACCGGGCCGGCCGTACGCACGGTCGGGCTGACCATGCCGCGCGGAGCGGAACCGCCCGAGCACGCCGAGGTGTCCGTCGCGGGACTGACCATCGGGCACCTCGTGCACCACACCGACAGCCCGGGCCTGGGGCGCACCCTCGCGCTGGCCCGGGTGAGCGCGGAGTGGGCGGCGTCCGGCTTCGACTGGGAAGTCGCCGGGACGCACGGCCCGAGCCCGGCCCGCTCGGTGTCCTCGCCGTACCTGGTCCCGCTGAGCTGGTCCACTTCGATCGCGTGAGAGGCGGCCCCATGGACCCCGTGGACAAGGACGCGGAATCCGCCGACGACCGCCCTCGCGGGGTAGGCGGCGATCGGCGCGTGGCCGTCACCGGACTGGGCCTGGTGTCCGGATTCGGCGTCGGCGTCAAGCCGTTCTGGGAATCGCTGCTGGCCGGCCGGACCGCGCTGAAGCCGCTTGGCTCGGTGCCCGGCTCGGTCGGCGAGTTGTACGTCACGCGTGTGGACGACCGCGCGCTCGCCGCCGCGACCGGCGGCGAGGCGGTCGAGCGCACCTCGGCGATGCTCGGCGCGGCGGTCGCCGAGGCGCTCGCCGACAGCGGACTCGCCGCGCCGGTCGAGGACGGCGCCCGGCACGGGCTGGGGATCGGCACCTGCCAGGGCATGTTCCACGCCGAGGGCGCCGAGTTGCCACTGCGCGCGGACCGGCACGTGGTGGACATGTACACCCGGCCCGCCGACCACGTCGCCCGCCGCTTCGGACTGCGCGGGCCGCAGGCGGTGATCTCCACCGCGTGCGCGTCGAGCACCACCGCGCTGGCCTGGTCGGCCGCGCAGATCCGGGACGGCCGGGCCGAGGTGATGGTCGCCGGCGGCGCCGAATCGTTGTGCCTGTTCGCCCTGGCCGGCTTCCACGGACTGCGCGCGACCAGTCCCAACCGCTGTGCCCCGTACACGGTTTCGGACGGAATGAGCATCGGCGAGGGAGCCGCGGTGCTGATCCTGGAGGAGTGGGAGCACGCGGTGCGGCGCGGCGCCACCGTGCTGGTCGAGTTCCTGGGCAGCGGGATGTCCGCGGACGCCTACCACCCCGTGGCGCCGGACCCCACCGCCCGGGGCGCGCTGGCCGCCGCGCGGCGCGCGTTGGCGGCGGGCGGTGTGGGCGCGGAGCGGGTCGACTACGTCAGCGGGCACGGCACCGGCACGGCGGGCAACGACGCGATGGAGAAGGAGGCGATGATCCTGTTGTTCGGCGACCGGGTGGGCTCGGTCCCGATCAGCAGCGTCAAGTCCGCGGTGGGACACACGCTCGGCGCCGCCGGGGCGATCGAGGCGGTCGCGTCGGTACTCGCGCTGCACGAGGGCGTGTTGCCGCCGACGGCGGGCGCGGGCGGGGTGCTCGACGACCGGATCGACATCGTTCCGGACGTGGGCCGGCCGGCCCGGGTGGAGGTGGTGCTGTCCAACAGCTACGCGTTCGGCGGCAACAACGCCTCGATCCTGCTCGCCTCCCCCGGCGCGGTACGCCCCCGGCCCCGACCGCGGCCTGCTCGGGACCGGGCGGTGATCACCGGCGTGGGGGCGGTCGGTCCGGGCGGGGTGGGCCACGCCGCGCTGCTGGCCGCGCTGGCCGGCGATCCGGTCCCGGCCTCGAGCACGGAACCGGTGCAACCGGAGGAGGTGTTGACCGCGCTGTGGCGCCGGATGGACGACTTCACCCGGCGGGCGGTGCTCGCCGCGTCGGAGGCGTTGCGCGAGGCGGGCATCGATCCGCGGGCCGACGACGGGGCGGCCGAGGAGGCCGCGCTGATGTTCGCCACGGCCGGTGGTCCGATGCGCAGCGTCGAGGAGTTCGGCCGGTCGTTGTCCGAACTGTTGGTGCCGGAGCGGCGATCCTCGTTCGCGCGGACCACGATGACCTCCGCGCCCGGGACGTTGGGCATCTGCCTGGGCCTGCGCGGGCCGACCATCACGTTCCTCTCCGGCGGTACGGCCGGTCTCCAGGCGCTCGACCACGCGTGCGGGGCGGTCGCGCGCGGGGAGGTGCCGTACGCCGTGGTGGTGGGCTGCGACGAGATCACCGACGCGGTCCTGGACGCGCAGAGCAGGTGGTGGGGGCCGGGCCGGTGGGCGGACGGCGCGGTCGCGGTGGTCGTGGAGTCCGCCGCACGGGCGCGGGCGCGCGGGCGACGCGCACTGGCCGTGGTCGAGGGCACCGGGCAGGCCGGTGGCGCGGACTTCCGGGCCGGGCAGGCCGCGGATCCGACGGCGTTCGTGGCGGCGGCGACCCGGGCGCTGGCGGCGGCCGGGCGCGGGCCGCGCGAGATCGACTGGGTGCTGGCCGCCGGCGCACGACCCGACCGGGTCGAGGCCCGAGCGGAACTGCGCGCACTGGCACGGATGTTCCCGGACTCGACGCCGGTCGGGCGGACCCGGCCGCGGCTCGGCGAGACGATGGCCGCGGGCGGCTTGGTGGACGCGGTCGCGGCCATGGCGGCGATCCGCGGCGGGCTGCGGCTGCCCGTGGACGACGTGCGCGCCTCGTCGGCGGCCGGGTCGGCGCCGGTGCGTCGGGTGCTGATCGACACGGTCGGCTGCGGCGGGGTGATCGCGACGGTGCTCGGCGCGCCGGACGGCGGCGTGGCGGACGGGCCGCGATGAGGGGTGCCGACGGGCGGGCGGTCGACGCGGACCGCCCGCCGGCACCGACGGCGGGTCCGGGGTATCCCCCCGGGCTCGCCGTCTCGTGTTTTCGCGACCGAGGCGGCTCCGGCGTGCTGGTGTTGCTGCCGTTGCCGAGCCGGTATCCCGAGGAGGTGCTGCCGGCCGACCCGCGGACGGTGTTCTCCGCGCGCGAGAGCCTGGATCTGGCGTGCGGGCCGGCGAGTCTGTCCTGGGCGGGCAAGTACGCCGCGAAGCTCGCGGTGATCGCGTTGCTGGGGCTGACCGAGCCGGTGTGGTCGGATGTCGAGATCCTGCCGGACCAGGCCGACTGCCGGGCGCCGGGCGGACCGTGCCGGGCGCGGCATCGCCCGAGCGTGGTCCTCGGTGGCGCGGCCCGGACGGCGGCGGGCGGGGCCGGTGGCGCGCGGATCGCGGTCACCATCACGCACGAGACCACGGCCGCCGCCGCCCTGGTGGTGTGGGATCACCCGGCCGCCGCCCCGGTCCGGGATCAGCGCGACGCGCGTCGGCCCGCCCACGCGCCGGCCGCGAGCCCGGCGAGCGCGAACCCGGCCAGCACCGTGAGCGAGACCGAAAGGCCGTGTGGGGCCGAACCGTTGAGGGCCGATCGATAGGCGCTCATCGCCCAGTAGCCGGGGGTGAGCGGGCCCAGGTGCCGCATCCAACCCGGCAGCATCGCGGACGGCACCAGCGCGCCGGCCATGATCGTGGTGACCACGGCGGAGATGTCCCCGACGGCGCTCAGTTGGGCGGAGGTGCGCACCAGGGTGGACGCGCCGGTCCCCAGCGCCAGCACGCACAACGGCCACGCCACGCTCACCACCAGGACCAGCCACCACCCCCGGGCCGGCCGCAACCCGAACGCGGCGGCGGAGAAGCCGAACAGCAACAACTGCTGGACGAGCAGGAAGGCGAACATGGGCGCGGCCTTGCCCACCAGGATCTCGCCCAACCGGGCCGGACTGGCCCGGACCCGATCCCAGGTGTGCCACGTGGTGCGCTCGTCGAGCAGGCCGGCGCCCACCAGTTTCAGCACGAACAGCGAGAACATCACCGCCATGCCGGCGGTGGCCTGGGCGGTGCCGTCGGCCATGTCGTCGGGCATCGCGTCGGACAGGAGCACCATCATCGGCCGGATCACGCTGACCAGCACCATCGGAATGACGGTGAAGGCGATCAACGGGCCGGGGTCGCCGGCCATCAGGACGCATTGGTGCCGGGCGACCGCGGAGAACCGGCGAACACCGGCGAGTTCAAGCGCCATTGCGGGTCAACAACTCCCGATACAGGTCGTCGAGGGTCGGCGCGTCCAGGGCGATCGAGCGCAGCCGTGCCGCGTGCTCCGGGTTGGCCGCGAGCAGCCGCGCGGCGGCGGCGGCCGGGTCGATCGCGGTGATCACCACGTCGTCGCCGTCGGCCCTGGTGTCGTCGTCGCGCAGGCCGTGCGGAAAGCACAGTCCGCCGCCGTCGGCGAAGGTCAGCGTGACCCGCCCGGGCAACGCGGCGAGCAGGTCGGCGCGCGCGCCCCGAGCGATCACCCGGCCGTGGTCGGCAACCGCCAATGTCGCGTCGAGTACCTCTAGTTCGGGCAGGTAGTGGGTGGTGTACACGACCGCGGCGCCTTGGTCGGCCATGCTTCGCACGGCGCGCAGGAGCAGTTCGCGGGTCACCGGGTCGGCGCCGACGGTCGGCTCGTCCAGCAGCAGTACGCGCGGTCGATGCAGCATCGCCGCGGCGGCGTGCAACCTGCGCTGCTGGCCGCCGGAGAGGTCCTCGACCGGTCGGGGCAGGATCTCGGTCAGTCCGAGCGCCTCGGCGATCTCCTCGATCCGCTCGGCCAGCAACCGCCGTCCCAGGCCGTACAACCGGCCCGCGTACCGCAGGTTCTGCAGCGCGGTGGTCGGAAACAGCGCCAACTCCTGTGGGGCGATTCCCAGTTCGTGGGGCATTCGGCGTCTTGGGGTGACCGGCCGCCCATCGATGCGCACCTCCCCCGCGTCCACCCGAATCAACGCGGCCACCGCTCGCGCGAACGTCGTCTTCCCGGCCCCGTTGTGGCCCACCAGACCGACGATCTCCCCGGCCCCCACGTCGAGTTCGAACCCGTTCAGCGCGACGACCTCGCCATACCGCTTCCGCAGTCCCAGGACGCTCAGCATGCAGTAACTATATGACGTAAGGAAACTCCGGTCAACGACCCTCGCCCCACCGAACCGCGCCACCGAACAGGGCCACGACGCCCGGGGAAGGCGGCGCACCGTCGCGGCCCCGTCGGCGTCGGGTTCGTCGGCGACACGGCGGCACCGGCGGGGCGTACAGTTCCCGGCAGGTGTGGGCCGGAGGCGGGCGGTGAGCGTTGCCGCACCCGCCTTCGCAGGCATGTTCGGGTCATGAACAGGGGCCCCAGGCACGGTGGTTGGGGAACCCGCGAGCGATGGCTACGGGTTGCCTGCGGTTTCCGAGCCGAGGTGCTTTCCGGCCATCGGTCCATCATCATGTGACCCGCAATCACGACGGGTTCGGAACAGGTACGGGGGACCCACTGCCTCCGCCGCCCCGCCCGTCCCCTCGTGGGAGGGCCCCGATCGCGCCGTGCGCACCGTCACTCCCACCGGATCCGCGACCTCCACCGCCTCCGGCCCGCCCTCGATCGCGGCCCGCCCCGGCGAGAGCGCGACCGCGGTCGCCACCGCGGGCGGCGTGGCCGAGGGCGGCGTGTTGTTCGAACGGCAACCGGACGTGCCCGACGGCTACTGCGTCGGCCTGGGCTACAGCAGTACGTGGCGGGGCAGTTGCAGCCTGAGCGCGGGCGTCGTGTACTTCCACGGCGACGGCAACTACATCCAGGGTCAGAAGATGGTTCTGCTCGACCCGGGCCGGCCCAGCGACTTCCGGACCTGCCTGGGCGAGACCCGGCACGCGAACAACAACCAGCTCCCGCTCACCTACCTCGAGGTGGGCTCGGTGATCCGCACCAAGGACTTCGCGAACGGCCTGGTCGGCACGATCCGGATCAACGAGATCCCGTCCGACTCCGCCCCCGGCAAGTACCGGAAGATCTCGATGACCGTCTGGCGCGGCCCGCACCGCCGACCCGGGCACGCGAGCACACACCGTCGAACCGAGCATCCACCGCACGCCGCCGAACCGAACACCCCCGGCACGCGGGCAAACCGGGTTCACCACCGCACGAGGCGGCGCCGGGATCACTCCCGACGCCGCCTCGTGTACGCCGAGCCCGGCTGCGGGCCGGCAGGGCCCGGTCGACTACTGCTGGCGCCCGCTGGTCACCCGGTACGCGTCGAACACGCCCTCGACCCCGCGCACCGCCTTGAGCACGTGGCCCAGGTGCTTGGGGTCGCCCATCTCGAAGGTGAACCGGCTCACCGCGACCCGGTCCCGGGTCGTGGCCACCGACGCGGACAGGATGTTCACGTGCTGGTCGGACAGAACCCGGGTGATGTCCGACAACAACCGCGAACGATCCAGCGCCTGGACCTCTATGGCCACCAGGAACACCGAGGACGCGGTCGGCGCCCACTCGACGTCGACGATCCGCTCGGACTGCTGGGACAACGACTCGACGTTGCCGCAGTCCTGCCGGTGCACCGAGACGCCGTTGCCCCGGGTGACGAATCCGATGATCGGATCGCCCGGTACCGGCGTGCAGCAGCGGGACAGCTTGACCCAGATGTCGTCG
Source organism: Embleya sp. NPDC025285 (assembly GCF_055558835.1). Taxonomy (NCBI): domain Bacteria; kingdom Bacillati; phylum Actinomycetota; class Actinomycetes; order Kitasatosporales; family Streptomycetaceae; genus Embleya; species Embleya sp. NPDC025285. The sequence continues at coordinate 12,395 of NZ_JBVHLU010000010.1, read as the reverse complement.
ACGCCCTTGACCACGACGCCGGGATTGCCGGTCGAGCGCGGCCGGCGCCGCGTGGTGGTCGGCCGGGTGGCCTCCGCGAGGTCCTCCGACGCGCCCTCCTCGCCGCCGAGCGACTCCACCAGGCGCTGCACGATGGTCTGCGCCGAGACGTGACCCTCGCCGATCGCCGCGTACAACGACGAGATGTCGGGGTAGCGCAGCTCGTGCGCGAGGGTGACCAGAGTGTCGCCGCCGCCGGACATCAGCCGCTGCAACGGCAGGCCCTGCTTGCGCATGGCCCGGGTCAGACCCTCCTTGCCCTGCTCGATCGCCTCCTCGCGGCGCTCCTTGGAGAACCACTGACGGATCTTGTTGCGCGCCCGGGGCGACTTGACGAAGCCGAGCCAGTCGTGACTGGGCGCCGCGGTCTCGCTCTTGGAGGTGAACACCTCGACCAGGTCGCCGTTGTCCAGCCGGCTCTCCAGCGGGACCAGCCGCCCGTTGACCCGGGCCCCGATGGTGCGATGCCCGACCTCGGTGTGCACCGCGTAGGCGAAGTCGACCGGGGTCGAGCCGGCCGGCAGCGCTATCACGTCGCCCTTGGGCGTGAAGACGAAGACCTCCTGGCTGGAGAGGTCGAAGCGCAGCGACTCCAGGAACTCGCCCGGATCCTCGGTCTCGCGCTGCCAGTCCAGCAGTTGCCGCAGCCAGGCCATGTCGTTGGCCGGGTTCTCGCCCTTGCGCGCGGGCTTGGTGTCGGTCTTCGCGGCCCCCTTGGCCCCGACCGCCTCGGCCTTGTACTTCCAGTGCGCGGCGATGCCGTATTCGGCCCGGCGGTGCATGTCGAAGGTGCGGATCTGCAACTCGACCGGCTTGCCCTCGGGACCGATCACCGTGGTGTGCAGCGACTGGTACATGTTGAACTTGGGCATCGCGATGTAGTCCTTGAACCGCCCCGGGACCGGGTTCCAGCGCGCGTGGATGGTGCCCAGCGCCGCGTAGCAGTCCCGCACCGAGTCGACCAGGACCCGGATGCCCACCAGGTCGTAGATCTCGGTGAACTCGCGGCCGCGCACGATCATCTTCTGGTAGACCGAGTAGTAGTGCTTCGGCCGCCCGGTCACCGTGGCCTTGATCCGCGCCGAGCGCAGGTCGCCCTGCACCTGATCGGTCACCAGGGCCAGGTATTCGTCCCGCTTGGGCGCGCGCTCGGCGACCAGCCGCACGATCTCGTCGTACATCTTGGGGTAGAGGATGGCGAACGCCAGGTCCTCCAGCTCCCACTTGATCGTGTTCATCCCCAGCCGGTGCGCCAGCGGGGCGTAGATCTCCAGCGTCTCGCGGGCCTTGCGCTCCTGCTTCTCCCGCTTGAGGTAGCGCATCGTGCGCATGTTGTGCAGCCGGTCGGCGAGCTTGATCACCAGCACGCGCGGGTCCTTGGCCATCGCGATGACCATCTTGCGCACGGTCTCGGCCTGCGCGGCCTCGCCGAACTTGACCTTGTCCAGCTTGGTCACGCCGTCCACGAGCATCGCCACGGTGTCGCCGAAGTCGCGGCGCAGCGCGTCGAGCCCGTAGTCGGTGTCCTCGACGGTGTCGTGCAGCAGCCCGGCCATCAGCGTCGGCGGGTCCATCCCGAGCTCGGCCAGGATGGTGGCGACCGCGAGCGGGTGGGTGATGTACGGGTCGCCACTCTTGCGGCGCTGGCCGCGGTGCCAGCGCTCGGCGGTGGTGTACGCCCGCTCGATCTGGCGCAGGTCGGCCTTGGGGTCGTTGACCCGCACCACCCGCAGCAGCGGTTCCAGAACCGGGTTGTACACGCTGTTGCGCTGTACGCCCAGCCTGGCCAGGCGGGCGCGGACCCGGCTGGGGCCGTCCACCCGCAACGAGCGCGAGCGCTCGGTGCCGCTGCCCCGCGAGGCGCCTTCGGGGGGCGGCGCCGCCTTGGCGACCGGCCGCGGCCCCCTGGCCTCGGGCCCGGCGGCGCCGGCGGCCGGACCGCTGTGGCCGTCGCTGCCCCGGGGGCCGTCGGCGCTCTCCTCCGACGCGATGGCCTGAGCCTCGGCCGGCGCGTCGGCGCGGGTCTCGGCCGGCGCGCGCGTCTCGCCGGAAGCGGCGGCGGGCTGCTCGGCGGGCGCCTCGGCCGCAGCGCGGTCCGGCCCATCGGGCGCCTCGTCGGGGCGGGCACGGGCCGGAGCCTCCTCGGGGCCCCCGCCGCTCACCGGCGGATGGCCCGAGGGGCCCGGTGTGGCACGTGTGGCGTCGTCCGAGGGAGCCGCGTGTTCGACGGCATCCCCCGAGGACGACGCGACGGGCGCGACCTCGTCCGGCAAGGGAACTCCTCCCACAGATGACGGAAATTCCATCGTACTGACCCACGCCCTCACGACTCGGCCATCCGGAACGCCGGCCGCCGCGACGGCGAAGGCCGAAGGCTCCCCACCTGGGGCGCCTCCGGCCTCCGACGACACGCCTTTTGGCGGCATGTCACACGACGATGAACGACTCCAGCGTGCCTTCCGGCAGCACCGGGGCGAGCCGCGCCCGGCCGTTCAGGAAGCCGAGTTCGAGCAGCACCTCGACCCCCACCACCTCCGCGCCGGCCCGCTTCACCAGGTCGATCGTGGCCTCGACGGTCCCGCCGGTGGCGAGCACGTCGTCGATCACGAGCACCCGGTCACCGGGCTCGAACGCGTCCTGGTGCACCTCCAGGGTGGCCGAGCCGTACTCCAACTCGTAGGACTGCGCGTAGGTGGCGCACGGCAGCTTCCCCGCCTTGCGGACCGGGACGAACCCGGCCTGCGCGCGGTAGGCCACCGGTGCGGCCAGGATGAAGCCTCGGGCCTCGATTCCGACCACCTTGTCCACCCGGCCCCGACAACGCTCGGCCAGCGCGTCGACCAGGGCCGCGAACGCGACCGGATCGGCCAGCAGCGGCGAGATGTCCTTGAACACCACGCCCGGCTGCGGCCAGTCCGGCACGTCCCGGATCCGGCTCTCCAGCAGTTTGCGCAGGTCGTCGTCGGCCATCAACGCTTCCTCTTGCCGCCGGGACGGGTCCGCGCCCGGCCGCGCGAGGCGCCCGCACGGGGTGCTCCACCCTGCGCCGGCACGGTGTCGTCGTCCGATTCCGACTCCGGCTCCGCGCCCTCGTCCACGTTCGGGTGACCCTCGGCCTGGTCCGCGGGAATGCCCGAGACCTCGGCGGCCTTGGCCGCCTTCGCCTCGGACGCGCGGCGCTGAGCCACCTTCTTCGCGAGCTGTCGCATCTCCGGCGACCGCTCCTTGAGGTCGGCCAGGATCGGCGTGGCGATGAAGATCGAGGAGAACGCACCGGCGGCCAGACCCACGAACAGCGACAGCGCGATGTCCTTGAGCATGCCCGCGCCGAGCAGACCGCCACCGACGAACAGCAGCGACGCCACCGGCAGCAGCGCGACCACCGTGGTGTTGATCGAGCGCACCAGGGTCTGGTTCAGACCCGCGTTCGCCGCTTCGCTGTAGGTGAACTTGGTCTGTTTGGTGATGTTCTTGGCGTTCTCCTTGACCGTGTCGAACACCACCACGGTGTCGTACAAGGAGTAACCAAGAATGGTCAACAGACCGATCACCGTGCCCGGCGTCACCTCGAAGCCCACCAGCGCGTACACGCCGATGGTGATCACGATGTCGTGGATCAGCGCGACCAGCGCCGCCACGGCCATCCGCCACTCGAAGGCGAAGGTGAGGTAGATCACCACCAGGATCATGAAGATCACCAGGCCCTGAAGGGCCTTCTTGGAGATCTCCTTGCCCCAGCTGGGGCCGACCACCTGCGTGTTGACCTTGTCCGGCGCGACGTCGAGGTCCTTGGCGATGGCCGCCGCGACCTGCTTGGTCTTGTCGGCGTCCGATTCCGCGATCTGGATCCGCAGGCCGTCGCCGCCGACCTTCTGCACTATGGCGTCGGCGCCGTCGGTGAACGGCTCCACCGCCTTGCGGGCGTCGTTCTGCGAGGCGGTGGTGTGCTCGATCGTGTAGACCGAGCCGCCCTTGAACTCGATGCCCTGGTGCAGCCCGCGGCCGAGCAGACCGCCGACCGCGAGCAGCAGGATCAGCGCGGAGATCGAGTACCACAACTTCTTGCGACCGACGAAGTCGAACGAGACGTCGCCGTGGTGCAACCGGACGCCGATGTTCTTGAGGTCACCGAAGCGACTCATCACGCCTCCTTGACGCCGGCAGCGCGCCCGCGCGGGCGACGGCTGCGGTACGACTGGCGCTGATTGGCACCGAGCGCGACGGGATCGAGGCCGGACCACTTGTGGCCGTCCGCGAAGAACTTGCGCTTGGCGAGGATCGTCATGAGCGGCTTGGTGAACAGGAACACCACCACGACGTCGAGCAGCGTGGTCAGGCCGAGGGTGAACGCGAAGCCCTGGACCTTGCCGACCGAGACGACGTACAGCACGGCGGCGGCCAGGAACGACACCGCGTCGGACACCAGGATGGTGCGCCGGGCACGCGGCCACGCCTTCTCCACCGCGGGTCGCAACGTGCGACCCTCGCGGATCTCGTCCCGGATGCGTTCGAAGTACACGATGAACGAGTCCACCGTGATACCGATCGCGGCGATCGCGCCACACACCGCCGGCAGGTTGAGTGCGAAGCCGATACTTCGGCCCAGCAGACACATGATGGCGTAGGTGAGGGCCGCCGAGACCGCCAGACTCGCGATGCTCACCAGGCCGAGGCCCCGGTAGTAGAACAGCGAGTACAGGATGACCAGGACGATGCCGATCGCACCCGCGATCAGACCGCCCCGGAGCTGGTCACCGCCCAGCGACGCGGACACCGTGGTCACGTCGCTCTTGGTGAAGGACAGCGGGAGCGCGCCGTACTTGAGCACGTTCTCCAGGTCCTTGGCCGAGCTGCGGGTGAAGTTGCCCGAGATCACGGCGCTGCCGCCGGGGATCTCCGACTTCACCGACGGCGCGGAGACGACCACACCGTCCAGGTCGATGGCGAAGCGGTTGGTCGGGTACTTGCCCGCCGCCAGGTCACCGGTGATCTTGGTGAACTTGTTGGTGCCCGCGTCGGTGAACTTCAGCTCGACTTCCCAGCCGCCGACGCTGCCGTTCTGCGGAAGTTGCGCCTTGGACGAGTCCACGTCCGTGCCCGGGATCAGCACCGGGCCGAGGATGTACTTCTCCTGCTCGTCGCCCTGATCGCGGCTGCACGCCACGGTCGGCTGGTCCTCCGGGGCCGGAACCGGGCCGAGGCCGCGGTTCTCCGGGAGGGAGCAGTCCAGGTTCTCGTACTTCGCGCGCAGCTCGGGCGTGATGCCGTTCGCGTCGGCTCCGGCCGGCGGGGTGCTCGCCGGAGGCGTCGCGGGCGGCGTGCTCGCGGGCGGCGTGGACGGCGGCGGGGTCGGGGCGCCGGACGCGTCCTTCAGGTTCGGGATGACCCGACCCTGCGGCTTGCCCGACTCGGCCGCGGGCGGCGTGTTCGCGGGCGGCGTGCTTGCCGGCGGGGCGCTCGCGGGCGGCGTCGACGGCGGCGTCAGCGGCAGCTTGGTACCACCCTGGGGGGTGATCTGCGCGGCCTCCAGAACGGGGCGGAAGAACAGCTTCGCGGTCTGGCCGACCTGCTCCGCCGTCTCCTTCTCGTTCTTGCCCTTGGGGATGCTGATGACGATGTTGCGATCGCCCTCGGTCTGCACCTCCGCCTCGGACACACCGAACGCGTTGACGCGCTGGCGGATGATCTCCACCGCGGTCTGCATGTTCGACTTGTTGACCGCGCCGTTACGGCCCTGGTCGGCCTTGGCGGTGAGCGTGACGCTGGTGCCGCCCGCGAGGTCGATGCCCAGACGTGGGGTCTTGTCCCCGGTCGAGAACATGATCGCGTACAACGCCACGATCACGACCCCGATGAAGGCAAGGACCCGTCCCGGGTGCCCTCGGGAACTCGATTTCGGTGCTGCCACCTTCGCCCAATCTCCCTCTCGATGCCGCCGCGGACGGGCTTGCGCCACGTCCGCCGGCACGGCACGGCGCCCGGCGGAACGCCGGGCGCTTTCGTATCCGGGGTGTCACCCCCGGTCACATGACTGTATTGCTCTGCGGTGGCCCTGGGACCACCGCACCCACCACGAGCCGAACTAGTCCTGCTTGTCGTTCTTGCGCAGCCGGTCGCCCGACTCGGACGCCTTGCTCGCGCCCTCGGTCTTGCCGACGTCCACGGTCTCGGTGTCCTCGGCCTCGGCGGCGTCGGGCTTCTTGTCGAGCTTGACGACGTCGTCGCCGGCCTCGGCGCCGTCTTCGTGCTCGTCGTCGGCCTCGTCGTCCTCGGGCTCGTCACCGGAGGACAGGACGGCGGCGATGGCGCTCTTGACGAAGCGGCAGTGCACGTCGGGCGCGACCTCAAGGATGACGGAATCGTCCTCGACCTCGGTCACCGTCGCGTACAGCCCCGCGATCGTGCGGACCTCGGCGCCCGGGACCAGCGAGTTCTGCGTTTCCATGGCCTGTCGCTGGCGTGCCTTCCCGGGCTTGATGATCAGGAAGTAGAACACCACGACGATGATTACTGGCAGGAGGAGGGTAAGCGGGTCCACGGCTTGAAACGATTCCTTCCCAAGGCCGCTCGGCGGCCCGGACGGTGACACTCGGCCGGCCACGGTGCGGCAGCCTCGGCGGAGTCTAGACGGGTACTTACTACAGGAACAACGACTACCGGCCGCGTGCGTTCCCGACGCGCACCGGCCTCACTCGGTTGCATCCTTACCGGTCACGGCCCCGTTGTCGAACAACACGCTCTGTTGTGTGCCGTGCTGCCCCGGCAGCGCGCCCCGCGGGGGGTTCAGGCCCAGATGCGTCCAGGCCTTGGCGGTGGCCACCCGACCACGCGGCGTGCGGGCCAGGAAGCCGCTGCGGACCAGGAACGGTTCGGCGACCTCCTCGACCGTCTCGGTCTCCTCGCCGACCGCCACGGCCAGCGTGGACAGGCCCACCGGACCGCCGCCGAACAGCGTGGTCAGCGCCTGCAGGACGGCCCGGTCCAGCCGGTCCAGGCCCAGCGCGTCCACCTCGTACACGTCCAGCGCGCGGGCGGCGATGTCCCGGTCGACCTTGCCGTTCGCCCGCACCTGCGCGTAGTCGCGGACTCGGCGCAGCAGCCGGTTGGCGATCCGGGGCGTGCCTCGCGAGCGGCCCGCGATCTCGGCCCCGCCCTCGGCGGACAGCTCGACGTCGAGCAATCTTGCCGATCGGGTCAGCACCCGTTCGAGTTCGGCGGGCGCGTAGAAGTCCATGTGGCCGGTGAAGCCGAACCGGTCGCGCAGCGGCGGCGGCAGCAGCCCGGCCCTGGTGGTCGCGCCCACCAGGGTGAACGGCGGCAGGTCGAGCGGGATCGCGGTGGCGCCGGGGCCCTTGCCGACGATGATGTCGACCCGGAAGTCCTCCATCGCCATGTACAACATCTCCTCGGCGGGCCGCGACATCCGGTGGATCTCGTCGAGGAAGAGCACCTCGCCCTCGGACAACGAGGACAGGATCGCGGCCAGGTCTCCGGCGTGCTGGATGGCCGGGCCGGAGGTGATCCGGATCGGCACGCCCATCTCGGCCGCGATGATCATCGACAGCGTGGTCTTGCCCAGCCCGGGCGGCCCGGACAACAACACGTGGTCGGCGGTGCCGCCGCGGCCCAGCGCCGCGGTCAGCACCAGGGACAACTGCTCGCGCACCCGCTCCTGGCCGATGAACTCGTCGAGGTTCTTCGGCCGCAGCGCGGCCTCGACGGCCTGGTCCTCACCGTCCGCCGCGGCGGTCACCAGGCGTTCGCCGTCCTGCGTCATCGTGTTCCGCCCATGGTCGTGTTCGTGCGGCCTGCGTTCATCCTGCCCGACCCGGGCGACACCGCGGTGTCACACCCGACCGCCGGTCGCCTCCGTCGGTTCACCGGCGGTTCAGGCCGCGCAGGGCCGCCTTGAGCAGCGCGCCGATGTCGGGCGTGGCGGCGGCCTCCGCCTCCGCGGTCACCGAGGCGACCGCGTCGTCCGCCTCGCGCGTCGCGTAGCCCAGGCCGACCAGGGCGGCGTGCAGTTGATCCCGCCACCCCGCGCTCACGGGCGCGCCGACGCCGAGCGCGGCACCGGTGCCGGTGGGCGTGCCGAGCTTGTCCTTGAGGTCCAGGAGCAGCTTCTGCGCGCCCTTGGGCCCGATCCCGGGCACGGCGGTAAGTGCCTTGGCGTCCTTGCCCGCGACGGCGGCCCGCAGCGCGTCCGGGCTGTACACCGCGAGCATCGCCAGGGCCAGCTTGGGCCCCACCCCGTTGGCGGTCTGCAACACCTCGAACGTGCGCTTCTCGTCGTCGTCGGAGAAGCCGAACAGGGTGAGCGAGTCCTCCCGCACCACCAGCGAGGTGGCCAGCCGGGCCGATTCGCCGACGCGCAGCGTGGCCAGTGTGGTGGGCGTGCACTGCACGGCCAGGCCGACCCCGCCGACCTCGACGACGGCGGTGTCCGGGCCGAGGCCGGCAACCGTTCCGGAGACGAACGCGATCACCTGAGTGCTCCTGCTTGGCTAGGGGTACGAGGGCCGGCCGTCGCGGGCCCGGCCGGGGAGGACGGGGGCCGGTCAGCGGCGAGTGCCGCGCGGCAACCGGCCGGCCGGGGTGCGGGCCGCGGCGACGGCCGCCGCGAGCCGGTCGGAGGCGCCGCCGCGCCAGATGTGGCAGATCGCCAACGCGACCGCGTCGGCGGCGTCGGCCGGTTTCGGTGGGCCGTCCAGGCGCAGGATACGGGTCACCATCGCGCCGATCTGGGCCTTGTCGGCACGCCCGCTGCCGGTGACCGCGGCCTTGACCTCGCTGGGCGTGTGCAGCGTCACCGGCAGGCCGCGCCGCGCGGCGCACACGATCGCGACGGCGGACGCCTGCGCGGTGCCCATCACGGTGCTCACGTTGTGCTGACTGAACACCCGCTCGACCGCGACACAGTCCGGGCGGTGCCGGTCCAGCCACTCCTCGATGCCCCGCTCGATGCCCAACAACCGGGCGTCGATCGCGGCGTCGGCGGGGGTGCGCACCACGCCCGCCTCGACCATCCGCAGCGGCTTGCCGACCGCGCCGTCCACGACGCCGACGCCGCATCGGGTCAGACCGGGGTCGACCCCCAAGACCCGCATGCCGCGCCCCTCTCGTCCCGCGTCGTTTCGCCTTCGTGCGTTGGGCCGTTCGAGTCGAACACCACCCGATACGAACATCTGTTCGCCCTGGCAAACCCTAGTGCAGCGGCGTCGATCCCCTCGGTACCGCCACTCCGTGATCACTCGTTCGAGCGACACGTACGCTTGTCCCGGTCGATAACGCCCCGATGACAGCCCTGTGACGATCCTTCCCCAGGCGGCCCGGTCGCCGCGCGAGAGCCCGCACAGGCGACGCTAGGGTCGGTTGGAGACTGCCCCGCTCGCCGCCCGGAAGGTTTTCATGCCGTCGCCGTCCATGCCGGTCGCCGAGACCCCACCGGCCGTCGAGAAGAGTGCGACCAGGATGCCGGCGGTCCCCGACACCGCCTTCGTCGACGGTCTCCCCGAGCGCCTGCGGCTGGGCGTCGTCGACTTCACGCACCGCGCGAAGACCTCCTTCCGACCGGCCCGCACGGCCGTGATCGGGTACCTGATCGCGCGCGCGATCAACCTCGTGGTGCTCGCCGTGATGGCGCTGGCCGCCGGGAAACCGTTCTGGTCCATGGTCGGCTCCTGGGACGGTGTCTGGTTCCGCGACATCGCGGACTTCGGCTACGTCGACAAGATCCCGGTGTCCCCGGCGGGCAAGCCGTACTGGAGCAACGTCGAGTTCTTCCCCGGCTATCCGTGGGCGGTCCGCCTCGTCGGCGACATCACCGGCCTGTCCGCGCTCAACGCCGGCATGGTCGTCACGCTGCTGGCCGGCGTGGTCGCGGCCTGGGGGCTGTACGCGCTCGGGCGCGAACTCACCGGCAACCACCGGGTGGCCACCCTGTGCGCGGTGTTGTGGGGCGTCGCACCGGGCTCGATGGTGCTCACCATGGTCTACTCCGAGGCCCTGTTCGTGGCGTTCGCGTCCTGGGGCCTGCTGGCCGTGGTCCGTCGGCAGTGGACTTTGGCCTGTGTCCTGTGCCTGTTCGCCGGCCTGACCCGCAACACCGCGTTCGCCCTGGTCGCGGCCCTGGGCGTGGCCACTCTGGCGATCGCGCTGCGGCGCCGCGAGGACGGCGCGCGAGTGGGATTGTTGGCCCCGGAGACCCGGCGCCCGGTGATCGCCACGCTGATCTCGCCGCTGGCGTGCGTGGGCTTCATCGGCTGGGTGGGCTGGCTGGCCGGTCGCCCCGACGGGTGGATCTGGATCCAGGACAAGGCCTTCAACCTGCGGATGGATTGGGGCATAAGCACCGTCCAGTGGATGAGCAAGTACCTCACCCACCTGGGCCGACCGATCTACGTGGTCTGCACGTTCGTGATCATCCTGTCCGTGGCGCTGATGATCTGGTCCTTCCGCGACCGGCGGATCCCCCTGCCGGTGCACGTGTACGGCGCCGTGGTGATGTTCCTGGCGCTGACCACGAGCAACGGCTGGTTCTTCCACTCCAAGCCGCGCTTCATGCTGCCGGCCTTCACCATCGCGCTGCCGCTGGCCCGACTGATGGCCAAGTGGCCGCGCGGCGTGGTGATCGCGGTGCTGGTCGCCGGGGCGGCGTTCTCCGGGTGGTACGTGAGCTTTCTGCTGTACGTGATAAACACCAACCCGTAGCGCTCGCGAAGATACCCGAACGCGCGTGGGGCCGGCGGCAGTTGCCGCCGGCCCCACGCGCGTTCGGGTATCTCGACCGAGCCGCCCTATTCGGCGTTGACCCGCTCCATGACCTCGTCCGAGACATCGAAGTTCGCCCAGACGTCCTGAACGTCGTCGCTGTCCTCCAACGCCTCGATCAGCCGGAAGATCTTGCGCGCGCCCTCTTCGTCCAGCGCGACCGAGACGCTGGGGATGAAGTTGGCGTCGGCCGAGTCGTAGTCGATCCCGGCGTCCACGAGCGCGGTCCGCACCGCGACCATGTCGGTCGCCTCGCTGACCACCTCGTAGGACTCGCCGAGGTCGTTGACCTCCTCGGCGCCGGCGTCGAGCACCGCGCCGAGCACGTCGTCCTCGCTCAGGTCGTTCTTCGGCACGATCACGACACCCTTTCGGGTGAACATGTACGACACCGAGCCGGGGTCGGCCATCGAGCCGCCGTTGCGCGTCATCGCGACCCGAACGTCCGACGCCGCGCGGTTGCGGTTGTCGGTGAGGCACTCGATCAGCACCGCGACACCGTTCGGTCCGTACCCCTCGTACGTGATCGACTGGTAGTCGGCGCCGCCGGCCTCCGCACCGGAGCCGCGCTTGACCGCACGGTCGATGTTGTCGTTCGGGACCGAGGACTTCTTGGCCTTTTGAATGGCGTCGTAGAGCGTCGGGTTGCCGGCGATGTCACCGCCGCCGGTGCGCGCCGCCACCTCGACGTTCTTGATCAACTTGGCGAAGAGCTTTCCGCGCCTGGCGTCGATGACGGCCTTTTTGTGCTTGGTGGTCGCCCACTTCGAGTGGCCGGACATCCGCCTCTACTCCTTCGGGTCGCGGGTGCGCTGCACGGGCCTGTACAGGCTGGAAGATCCTACCGGCGCGAGCACTCAGAGCGTGGCACGGACCATGTCCACGAAGTACGCGTGCACCCGCCGGTCGGGGGTCAGCTCCGGGTGGAAGGACGTGGCGAGCAGGTTGCCCTGGCGCACCGCGACGATCCGGTCCGCGTACGGCTCGGCGGTCAGCCGGGCGAGCACCTCGACCTCGGCACCGACCGACTCGACCCACGGGGCGCGGATGAACACGCCGTGGATGGGGTCGCCGCCCGCCAGGCCCTCGAACGGGACGTCCGCCTCGAACGAGTCGTTCTGCCGACCGAACGCGTTGCGCAGCACGATCATGTCGATCCCGCCGACCGTCTCCTGGTCCTCGCGGCCGTCCAGGATCTTGTCGGCGAGCATGATCATGCCCGCGCACGAGCCGTAGACCGGCATGCCGTCCGCGACCCGCTCGCGCAGCGCCGGAAACAGCCCGAAGGACACCGCGAGCTTGGACATCGTGGTCGACTCGCCGCCGGGTATGACCAGCGCGTCGAGCTCGGCGAACTCCTCGACCTTGCGCACCGGACGCGCGATCGCGTCGAGTTCGGCCAGCGCGATGGCGTGTTCGCGGACGTCGCCCTGGAGGGCCAGGACACCGATGATGGGAGTGGTGGACACGTCAACCTCGTCCGGTCGTAGGTACCGAGCCGGGGGGGGGAGGGGGGGGGGGGGGGGGGGGGCGAAGGGGGGGGGGGGGGGGGGGGTTCTTGAGCCTGTTTCGGTGGGGGAGCAAAA